>JBBSHD010000001.1:0-28247 GCA_038253455.1 Terriglobales bacterium
AGGTCGTAGTAATCCACGTCGAGGTAAAGAGACAGCATGTAAATGGCGATGGCGTCGGAGAACGCGGTCTGCAGGTATTCTGACTTGGCCTTTTCGTCCACCCGCTGCTCCATCTGGCCGGCGCGATCGCCATCCGGCAAAGCGGCT
This sequence comes from Terriglobales bacterium, assembly GCA_038253455.1. Taxonomy (GTDB): domain Bacteria; phylum Acidobacteriota; class Terriglobia; order Terriglobales; family Acidobacteriaceae; genus JBBQWT01. The sequence goes on from JBBSHD010000001.1 coordinate 148, forward strand.
GCGGGCCTGGCGGCGAACGATGCCGGGGCGGCAAAGCCGAATCTTTTCTTGCGGTTTCCGTTATTTTCTTTGCGGGCAGAGTCCCCCGCCAGCGAGCCGTGCGTGGCCAGCTTGCGAAGCTCCTGGGCGTCGGCGCTGGTTTCCCCGCGAATCCCCGCTTCAGCCTGCTGCCACACCAGGTCGGAAAACGTCTGCGGGACTCCCGCCTTCTCCACAAAAGGGTGGGCGACGTTGATGTAGAACTCGAATGCCACGGAAAATTTATCGTCCATCAGGCGCGTGGAAATGAATACGCACTGGGAATTGCCCACGGTCACGTTGCGATGGCAGGTGGCCCGGTCGCTGAGGCTGACCTCGTAGCGTTCCGCCACCAGGGTGTGCTCGCCTTCGCTGATGGTCAAGGGAACGAAGTAGTAGGCCTTATGCTCGAGGGCGGCGGCAATCACCGCCGGCACCGCGCTGACCATGCGCTGCAAATCGGTTTCCGGCAAGGCATTTTCGCCGCGCGAGGCGAACGAAACCCCGTTGGGCGCCTGCCAAACCGGCGCCAGGCGAATCACTTCCGAAGCCGGCTGGGTGCCGGCCAAAACCGGCATTTCATTCTGCAAGGGCATGGGCTTCTATTCTAGCGCACTGCGGCTGAGGACTGCGGGGGGCGCGTAGCGGTGAGTATGCGGCTGCACCGGACTGCCAGGGTACGGCGTGGCGGATGAGTCCGGAAGTTTGACGGGGATAGCTATACCATGGGGAAACTGCTACACCTCTTGAGATCGCGAGCTCAAGACTTCAACTCCTCTTATCTAGACCAATCCCTTTTTTTAAACCATGATCCGCGAAGCACGTTTACGCGCAAGAAGGCCCGCGCGATGAAGATGCTGTACGTTCTTGTAGTAGTAACATTCAGTATCTATAGGTGCGGCGGATGCATAGGCTTTCCGCGTTGATTCATGATGTTCACGTTTAAGAAATGGAACTACTGTCTAAAGAAGGTAATGGCTTGGCTCGCTAGCCTAAGCGACTCAAATGCAGAAATGAACCGCAAGAGAACAAGGATCGTCATCGGTATTTTGGTCACGTTCGTCGGTCTTCCGTTGGCATTCGTCGTAACGGCCATGGTGTGGTTTTCCTATGGATCGTCACTTCGGCTTTGACGCGCAAATACCTGCTCTACGTACCGAAGACCTATGATCGGTCCAAGCCAACGTCCTTGGTCATCAGCCTGCACCCCGCAGGCACAGGGGCGACGACTGAAATGGAAATAAGTGGATGGAACGAGGCGGCGGATGAGCACGGTTTCATCGTCGTCTAGCCGGCTGGAGACGGCTTTCCCAGAGGCTGGCACATGGGACCGCGCAGCTTGGGAGTGAACATAAGATTCATTTCAGGTTTGATCGACAAGCTGGAAAGCGAGTACAACATCGACCCAAACCGCATCTATGCTGACGGAATGTCGATCGGTGGAGGGGCACCTTCGCGTTGTGGTGCAAACTGTCCGATCGAATCGCGGCGGTCGGCGCCGTGGCGGCTGCACAAATGCTGGATTGGGATCAGTGTGGAGATTCCAGACCTATGCCGACGGTGGCTTTCCATGGAACGGCTGACCGACTCACCCCTTACCTGGGCGGTTCATCGCCGATCGCCCCCGGGACGTTTCCAAACATCAGGGATTGGACGGCCCGCATGGCGCAACGAAACCAATGTAAGGGCGAACCAAGCGAAACTCGTATCACCGCGAGCGTCGGCCGCCTTGCCTATACGAACTGCGCGGAGAATGCTGACGTGATCCTCTATACCGTTGAGGGCGGTGGCCATACCTGGTCAGGCGGCAAACCTCTTCCGAAATGGATAGTTGGGCGCAGGACCCGCGAGATCAGCGCCACGAGCCTGATGTGGGATTTCTATGGTCAGCATCCGCTTAGACGGAAGTGACCTGGGAGGTCGCTGGGGTGTCGCTATCACGATTCAGAGTTAAACATCGTCTTGAAGGGGTAGACCTATTCCAGCCAATACTCCTATTACCACGACAGCTAATCCAAGCGCGAAACCACCGATTGTTTTCGAACCACTTTCCGCGAGCATGGGGTGTAGCAGTTTTCCCCATCGTATAGCTATCCCCGCCGGAAGTTTGACCCTCCGCAAAGGCTACACTAGACTCGAACCCTGGATTCCGAAATTTCTCATCATGACTGACAGCGCCGCACCCGCAAAATCAACCTCTGAGCTGATCAACGTCACCCTGCCCGACGGCTCAGTGAAGCAGCTTCCGCGCGGCACGACCGCGCTCGATGTGGCGCGCGAAATCAGCCCGCGGCTGGCCGACGCCGCCCTGGTCGCCAGCGCCGGCGGCAAGCTGGTTGACCTGGCGCAACCGCTCGAAAGCGATACCGGCCTGCGCATCCTTACCGCCAAGGACCCCGAAGCGCTCGAAGTTTTTCACCACTCCTCCGCCCACCTCCTGGCGGCGGCGGTGCTCGAACTTTTTCCCGAAACCAAGCTGGGCCACGGGCCGCCCACCGAGAGCGGCTTCTTCTACGACTTCTACCGTGCTGAACCTTTTACCCCCGAAGATCTCTTGGCCATTGAAGCCAGGATGCAGGAGCTGGTCGATCACAATCTTCCTTTTTCCCGCGAATACCTTCCCCGCGAAATGGGATTGAAGAGTTTCAAGCTGGAAGGCGATTTCATGAAGTGTCATTTCATCGAGCAATTCACCAAGCCCGATGAGATGATCTCGCTCTACCGCACGGGAACGTTTCAGGATTTCTGCCGCGGGCCGCATATTCCCTCCACCGGAAAGATCAAGGCATTCAAGTTGTTGAGCATCGCCGGGGCCTACTGGCTGGGCGATAAGAACAACCAGCAACTGCAGCGCATCTACGGCGCCTCGTTCTATTCCAAAAAAGAGCTGGAAGAATATCTGCACCGGCAGGAAGAGGCCAAAAAACGCGACCACCGCGTGCTGGGCAAGCAGCTCGATCTGTTTTCCATACAGGAGCTGGCCGGGCCCGGCCTGATCTTCTGGCACCCCAAGGGCGGAATGGTGCGCAAGATCATGGAAGACTGGATGCGCGATGAATACCTCAAGCGCGGCTATTCGCTGGTCTATACCCCGCACGTGGCGCGGGTTGACCTGTGGAAGATGAGCGGCCACGAAGGCTACTACGCGCAGAACATGTTCGTCCCCATGGAACTGGATGACGCCAGTTATCGCATGAAGCCGATGAACTGCCCGTTCCATATTCTTATCTACAAAGATTCGATGCGCTCCTACCGCGACCTGCCCATCAGGCTGGGCGAGCTGGGGACGGTGTACCGCTACGAGCTTTCCGGGGTGATGCACGGCCTGCTGCGGGTCAGGGGATTTACCCAGGACGACGCGCACATCTTCTGCACTCCGCAGCAGGTGGAAGATGAGATCGTGGGATGCACGGAGTTTGCCCTGGCCGTCCTCAAGACCTTCGGCTTCAGCGAGTATGTGGTCGAGCTTTCCGTCTGGGACCCCGCTGACCGCAAGAACTATATCGGCGCCGAGGAACAGTGGACGATGGCCATCGCGTCGCTGGAAAGCGCGATGCAGCGCCTGGGGATTCCCTACAAAACCATTCCCGGAGAAGCCGCATTCTACGGCCCAAAGATTGATATCAAACTATTGGACGCGATCGGGCGCACCTGGCAGCTATCCACGGTGCAATTCGACTTCACCCTGCCCCAGCGCTTCGAATTGGAATACGTTGCCGAGGACGGCAAGCGCCACCAGCCGGTGATGGTGCACCGCGCACTGTACGGCTCGGTGGAGCGTTTCTTCGGCGTACTGATCGAACACTATGCCGGCAACTTCCCGGTATGGCTGGCGCCGGTGCAGGTGGTAATGGTTCCCATCGCGGAACGGCACGCGGCCTACGCGGAAGAAGTCGCCGCCGGGTTGCGGGCCGCGGGGGTGCGCGTCGATGTCGATTCCCGCAACGAGAAGATGAACGCCAAGATCCGCGAGCACACCATGCAGAAAGTCCCATTCCTGCTGGTGGTAGGCGATAAGGAAGCCGAGGCCCGCCAGGTCAGCGTCAGGACCCGCGGCAAAGGCGATGAGGGAGTCGTGCCGGCCGCGGAATTTGCGGCGCGCATTCAGAAGTTGATTGCGGAGAAAGCGGTGGAGTTGTCCGCTTAATTTGATGTCACTTAATTTGAAGTCACTTATTTGTAAGTCATGAGGAACGACCAATGACCAACCTCGCACAACCATTACAGCCGGGCGTCCCGGCGCCGGATTTCAAGTTGCGTTCTACCCCAGACCAGGAAGTATCGCTTTCAGATTTTCGCGGGCGATCGGGGGTCCTGGCGTTTTATCCCGCTGACTGGAGCCCGGTATGCGGCGACCAGATGGCCTTGTATAACGAAATCCTCCCCGAATTCGCCCATCATAAGGCGGAGCTGCTGGGCATCTCGGTGGATGGCGCCTGGTGCCACGCCGCCTTCAGCCACGATCGCAAGCTGCATTTCCCGCTACTGGCCGACTTCGAGCCCAAGGGCGCGGTGGCGAAACTCTACGGGGTCTATCACCCCGGCGGCATCGCCGAGCGGGCGCTCTTCGTCATCGATAAAGATGGCGTCATTCGCTGGACGTATGTCTCGCCCATGGGAGTGAATCCGGGCGCGGAAGGCATTCTCGAAGCGCTCGAAGGTTTGGATGGCCATCCCGCCGAAGATGGAAAGGCCGCGGAAGCGAAAAAGACAGACGCATGACCCCCGCAGCGAAGGCCAAGGCCGCGCAAACCATCAGCGCCGAGGACCATGCCAGAGGCCCGGCCGGCGCCCCGGTTACGCTCCTTGAATACGGCGACTACGAGTGCCCGCATTGCGGCCACGCCCACAGCATCGTGCAGCGCCTGGAAAAACATTTTGCCGGCAAGCTGCGCTTCGTCTTCCGCAACTTCCCGTTATCCAACATGCATCCCCACGCCGAGATGGCCGCGGACGCGGCCGAAGCCGCGGGCGCCCAGGGAAAATTCTGGGAGATGCACGACATGCTGTTCGATAACCAGGAAGACCTGAGCGAAGACGCGATCACTGATTTTGCCGGCGAGCTGGGCCTCAACATGGAAAAGTTTTCCGAAGCCCTGGAATCGCACCAGTACGCAGCCCGGTTAAAAGCCAACTTCGCCGGCGGAGTGCGCAACGGCGTCAACGGGATCCCCACATTTTTTATCAACGGCGCCCGCCACGACGGCGGCCTCGAATACGAAGACCTGATGAAGGCCATCGGTTCTCTCTAGCCGGCGCCCGTCCTATCCGGCGGCTCATAGATGTATCCCGGTTGCGCGGTAATGTAATCCCCGTTAACACCCGATGCGCGCTTCCTAACGCGGAGCAGCCTGCGGCTGACTTCCCTCGGTGATCTCGAAGTATGAGGGCTTTAAGGTAACCGAAGATTCGGGATTGTAATAATCGTAGAGCAGTGACGGCGCGGTCTGGGCCTGCATGGCAAATCGCGGGCGGAATTTAAAGGTAAGATCCGATCCGCCGGCGCTCGGCCACAGGTAAAGAATGACGCGGTCGGGCAGCACGTCGTACCGGTACAGCGAGGTGTTTCCCTTGAGCGCAAGTTCAAGGCTTTCGCGATCGACCTCCGCTCCGGGAGGCAATCCCACTTCACCCAGCATCATTCCATAGCCGCGGTAGCCAAGGCGCTCGGTTCGCACGCGGCATTCAATTTTGTCTCCGGTTGTGGCCCGGGTTGAGGAGTAGCCCACGTCCAGCTTCAACGTGCTGAGCGAGTGGACCTCGGTTTTTACTACCGGACCCGCATCGTGCGGCCATTCCACATAAGATTCCACCACAAATTGCGCGCTGATCATGCCTTCGCTGGGCAAAGCAAGGTCGACCTGATTCTCACCGGCTTTTACGAATTGCGAAACATCCACTTCAATAGGCGGAGTCACATCCCGTCCCGGCGGCAGGTCGATGGCGGCCGCGGCGTTGTGATTGACCACCACGGAAAGCCTGGAGCCGGGGCCGATCGCTCGCGGAGTGACGAGCTTCAACAGCGTTTTGAGGACGTGCACCGTGGTCTGGCCGGAAAACCACATGCCATCTTTCGCTTCATTGCGCAGAAGAAAAATCAGGCCTTGCCGAATCAGCTCCTCGTCGGACGCGCTCTTGGTCCCGGCGGCGGTGAGCGCGCGCAAAACTTCGGCGGTCGATTCCACACGCCCTGCGGCGCCCCAAACGTAGAACGGCGTATTACGTTCGAGTTGCCAGTAGGCTGCATTGTTTTCATAGTGCACGCTGGCGCGCAACCCATCAACCAGTCTGGCAAAGGTCTTATCGTCGCCGGCCGCTTTGGCCGCCAGGGCATAGTTTGCGATCACATAGGGCTCGTCGATCAGGCTGGAGTGCGCGGCCAGAAACGCGAGTGCTTTTTGGCGCGCCGGCGGCACAGCGGGCTGTGGCCCTTTGGGTTCCTCGAGTTCGTCCAAGCCCTGCGCAACGTATGCGGTTTGCATAGTCGCGTTCTTATCGCTTTTGTCGTAATGTCCACGCCATGAGCCGTCTTTTTCCTGCTGCGCCAACAGCCAATGTTGAGCCTTGAGACTCACATCGGCATCCACGTCGATCAAGCTCCCCGCATGATGCAGGAACTCGAGCGCGTATCTGGTCAAAGCAGTATCAGGATTTCCCGTTCCCCAGTAGGTAAATCCGCCTGAAAGATCCTGGTAGCGCAGCAGGCGTTCGTATCCTGCCTGCAGATAACGCCGCGCCTTCAAGGCTATGGGAGGCTTCTTTGCCGACTTCTCATAAATCTCGGTGACCAGCAGGCTGGGATAGGTCGAAGAGATGGTCTGCTCGCCGCATCCATTTGGCCTTTCGAGACCAGCCTCAAGGTTTTCGATCACGTGTGCCAGCAGGTTGGGATACACCTTCACCTTTGCGCGAATTGTTCCCGCGATCGTATCTGGAGGTAATTGCAGGGTCAGGGCGCCTGTCTTCTGCATGACCGTGCTTGCGGTCGCGGAAGCGGGCCTTCCGAAAGGATGAACGTCCACCGGCTTCTGGGCGGCATCACTGATTTCCGCGTTGGCCGCTCCCACCTGCTGCTTGCCTCCGGTAATCGCGGCCGTAACCCGGTAGCGGAAGATGGCGCGTCCGGCGTCTCCGGCGGCCACCGTGACCGGCACTTCAGAGGGGCCGATTGATTGAAACCACGTAGCCGGTTTTATCCAGGCTTTGAGGGTCTGCGCACGCTCGAGATAGTTGCGCAGCACGACGGGATACGCAATCACATCTCCCTGGGTAAGAATTCGGGGCGGGTCGTGCTCGATAAAGAATGGCTGAAACGCACGCAGGTTTTTCTCGGCCGTACCAAACTCTCCGGTCTTGGTGGACGCGAACGCGGTAAGCTTCCAGTTGGTAATGCTATCCGCCAGCTTGAAGTTGAGCCTGGTCCTTCCGTGACTGTCGGTAATTACAGCCGGCTCCCAAAGCATGGTCTCGGGAAAATCCTCACGCAGCCGGGGCGTGCTCAGCGCCATTCCCGGCGCCGCACCCTTAGCCATTCCGGGCGGAAGTCTGGTGAGCGGCAGGGAGTGGAGAGATTCACTCGAAATCGCCGAGCTGGTGGTCTCCAGGAGAGGGGACACCGCCGTAACTTCGACGGTCTCGGAAGCAGCCCCGATGGAAAGCTGCAGATTGACATCAGTCACCACTTGCCCCTGGACCGGCACGGCAGACAATGTCAAGGACTGAAAGGCGGGGGCGTTGCACACCAACTTATAAATCCCCGGCTTCAGATTTATCAGTTCAAACCTACCGTCTTCATTGGTTTTGACAGTGGTCGTCGCGCCGCCGCCGTCGCGTATGGCTTCGACAGTCGCATCGACGATCACCGCGCCGGTGGGATCAGTCACCGTGCCTGTTATGGCGCCGTCGCCTGCGATCAAATTTATTTTTTTCTGGGGGACCGACTTCTGATCATGCGATCCCTGCCCTGAAAGGAGCACCGTATAAGCCGCGACCTGGAAATCGTCATTTGTGTCCTGAGTCTTGTCCATGCCCGCGCTCATCACCCGGACTTCTTTACGGATGAGCGTTACCGGCTCGGTCACGCGCCTGCCCGTAACCGAAGTTTGCTGGATGGTCACTCGATCGCCGTACTCGGCTGCCTTCTTGAAAATGATGTAGTAAGCAGTTCCCCACGGATCGCGCAGTTCGCCGAGATCGACTCCCGCTTTGCGCAACATGCTTCGGATTTCTGCTTCGTTTTCGGGATATCGGCCGACGGAACGCAGATGCGCGGCCAGCACCTGCTCGAAGTGCTGGCGAGTTGTAGCGAAGTAATCCACCTGGGTTTGCCATACGACTTCGCCATCGCTCTTCTTCTTGTCCTGCGGATCTTCTCCGTGACTAACGATCTGGGTCAGGAACACAGACCCTTTTACAAGGAAATTTGTTTCGTAAGGTTTCCTCCAGGGATCGCGTAGCGAATCAATATCCACACCCTTCTTCAACATCTCCCCGCGCAAGGTGCTGCGATCGCGGATGAAGCGCCCCTGCTTCTCCATCAGGTCTTTGGAGACATTCTCCAGGATGTTGCCGTAATAGAGAAAAAATTTCTGGCTCAAAGTCTGGGCAATGAAGTCGTCGGCCGTGCCCGGCGTCTTATCGGGCCCGGCGGAATGCGCCTTCACGAAATACTGGTCGCCCGCAAATCCTGTTTCGTAGCGGTACGGGGTGCCCCAGGGATCGCGCAAACCCTGCAGGTCGATGCCATCTTCCTTCGCCAGTTCGGCCAGCTCGGCTTCGTTGTGCGGCTGTTGGTTGCGTTCATTCCAGCGCTGCAGCGCCTTGTCGAGCGCCTGGAATTGCTCGGTCAGTCTTGGTCCAAAGACCGCGTCGGCGGTACGGTGGGCCTCGTCTCCCAATAGCTCTGTATCCCGGCTTCCATTGCGTAGGAGATATTCCGCCAATAGATCCAGATCGTGAGGCACCGGTTGATCCAGGTCAATTTGGTCGAGGTCCTCTCGGGAGACCCCGGCGAAAGTGGAGTGGTATCTTCCCGAAAACAATGCCCAGGGCCAGCTTCCGCTGGATTGGCCTCCAAAATCGCGGTCAGTGCGGGAGCGCTCTTCCACCGCAGTGTCCACGATCTTCACACCCAGTGCACTCTCGGCCCCGGTCTGGTCGGGGGCGTGAACTGCAAAGCGCACGCTGGCGGCCTCTCCGGGCCGGTGCTCATCTTTATCAAACTGTACATTGATCTCCAGCCGCCGGTTTCTGGGAAACAAAACCCTCACCGACTGTTCAAGATAGCTGTAAGGCGAGATTCGCTCCTCCAGTGAATATGCAGTGATATTAATTTCATCGGTGAATCGCTGGTCATAAGGAAATACCACGTAAGCCCGGCCGTTGCGGAGCCGAACCTGTTGCCGGCCCAGCGCCACTCCTTCGCGCGACGCTTCTACGACTGCCCGAAGATCTGTCTTATTGCTGCGCAGCGTCACCTCGATGTCTTCCTCTTTTTTGTGGATGGTGTGTGAAGTGGTAATTTCCAAGCCGGTGGTATGGTCATCCCCTTGATAATGGAATGTCTTGTAACTGCCTCCCAGTCCTTTCTGATCACTCGCCTCGAACACCAGCGAATCCCTTCCCTTCGGGGTTATGAGAAGCCCCGTCACTTTCGCTAAACCATAACGATTGGTTTCCAATGTACGTAGTAGTTGTTTCTTTGACGGGTCGTCGCGATTCGTCAGGCTTAGCCGCACCTTGCAGCGCGCGGGCTCGCCATCGGCATAAAACGTCGAAACATAGTAGGCATCCGCCGCATATGCTTCGAGTGAGCCGGCCTCGATCGCATAGACGTGAATGGGATCCCGGGTCACCCGCAAAGAAAATCGCCGCTGCTCGGTGTGCCCGGTAGTCAGATCGGTCACGTATGCCGCCAGATCCAGATCGCGAAAATTAGCGGGCTCCTCGCCCGTCTCCGACAGCGCGTCTCTGGTGGGTGTGAGGTCAAAGCGCGCCGTGAAGTGGCCGTCCCGATCGAGGGTTCCGGTTTGCACCTGGTCTTCCCTGGTTTCCCACTCCTGCTTGCGATAATTCCACTTTCTGTCTTTTTCTGCGACCACCCTGACCCGGCCCCGGGTTACCGGCTGGTTGAACAAATATTCCGCTGAGACCAACACCTCGGCATTCTGCCTGGGCAGGTAGTAAGGATGGTCGGGCTTGGCCGTGACCTTGAAATTGGGAAGGTCATAGCGGTAGATATGTACTGATTTCGAGGCGGTATTCTGGCGGCGGCTGTCATCATCTTTTTCCGCGCTCACCGCGACCCGATATTGACCCAGCAAGACGTTTGCCGGAATCTCCCAATCGAAGTGCGCGACTCCGAACGCGTCGGTGGTAACGGTTTGACTCGAAACCAGCGTATTTTCCTCATCGGTGACGCGTACGTCCAAAGGTTGCCTGGGGAGAGCCCGGCGCCCGGAGTCGAACAGCAATACCCGGGCATGCAGAGTCTGTCCGGGCTGGTAGATGTCCTTGTCGGTGTCAAGCAGCAGGATGTTTGCCGAACGAAATTCGACGGTATTGTCCAATGACCGGACGATGAGCCCGCGTTGCGCCTGCACGGTCAAGTCACCTGAGCTGGCTGGCGCCGTGGCCGGAATGAAGAACCGCAGGCTCCCATCGCCGGCGCTATTGGTTACGACGGTAGAAACAAGTTTCTGCTCACCGTTTTGTGCGTCCCAGGTAATCATGCCGCGAACGGTGGCACCGCGCAAGGGAGCTCCGGCGCTGTTGCTGGTGTGCACCGGGACTTCATACCAGCGCCCCGCACCGGTCACCCTGCCGGCAGCCGCCGTCAGCACAAACTGATCGGTCTCCGGGGAGTGTAGAGACTCGATCCCGGAGGCGAGTATCTCGCCCGTCCTGGTGCGAACTTCATATTGCAGTCGCAGCCATTCCACCTCATTCGCCTGTCCGGGCTGGACATTGGCAAAAGGCTTGTCGAGTCTGAACACCAGCTGCTTCTGCCGGCGAGCAGGATTTACCTCGGTAGCCGCAGACGCGATGATCACATCCCCGGGGTTCAATAGCTGGAGTTTTACCTGCAGGGGATTAGTCTCGCCGATGGGAGAAGCGAATTGCAGCGTAAGGGTCAGTACGTCCTGACGCACGCCAATTTGGGCGATGTACTTTGGGTCTTTGGGAACCGGCTGGGCATGCATTGTTCCTGCACTCCCCAACCCCAAAAGAAGCAGGACAACTCCGAAAGTAAAGCGGGCATGCGAACGAAGGGGTGTTCGTAGATTCATTTCCGGGCGCCGATCGAACTGCGCTGATGCTAGCACGCACCAGCGTACGCCCAACATCGAAACCGGCGGCCAGGGCTGGTTGAAAACAATCGCCGGGAAACGCGGGTTAAATCGGGAGCGGGGCATGAGCGGCATTAACTTTCCACTGATCTTGCGGACGTCGAAACTCAAAGCGATAAATTCGGGTCACAGGGACCACTGGACTTTTCCCCAGGTGGTTGTTCTCCCGGCGGCACGTTCAAGCCTTACAATAATCAACAAGGAGTTTAACCATCGTGGCCATTTATCTGCCCGCTGCCGCTGAAGAGCAGGAAGGCGCTCTTGACGATCTGACGCCGCGGGAAATTGTTGTCGAGCTGGATAAGCACGTGGTCGGGCAGCACGACGCCAAGCGCGCCGTCGCTATCGCCCTGCGCAACCGCATGCGCCGCCAGAAACTCTCGCCCGAGCTGGCCGATGACATCATGCCCAAGAACATCATCATGATCGGCCCCACGGGCGTGGGTAAGACCGAGATTGCGCGCCGCCTGGCCAAGCTGGCCAACTCCCCGTTTCTCAAGGTGGAAGCTTCGAAGTTCACCGAAGTCGGCTACGTAGGACGCGACGTGGAATCGATGATCCGCGACTTGGTGGAGATCGCGATTGAGATGGTGCGCCAGGAAAAACTGGAGGAGGTCGGCGACAAGGCCGAGCAGAATGCCGAGGAACGCGTGCTTGACCTGCTGCTGCCGGCGGCGCCGCGCTCCGGCGAGGCAGGCTATTCGCCTTCCCCCGGCGAGAACACGGGCGACGGCGATTCTCACCACCGCACCCGCGAGAAACTTCGCCAGCAGCTTCGCGAAGGCAAGCTCGACGACCGAATTGTCGAAGTGGAAGTTCGCGAGCGATCCATGCCCGCCTTTGAAATCATTTCCAACCAGGGCGCCGAAGACATGGACATCAATCTCAAGGACATGCTGCCCAACATCTTCGGCCAGCGCACCAAGAAGCGAAAGATGAAGGTCAGCGAAGCCATCGAGTACCTGATTCAGGAAGAGGAGCAGCGCCTCATCGATATGGACCACGTCACCCGCACGGCGGTCGAGCGCGTGGAAAATTCAGGCATCATCTTTCTCGATGAGATCGACAAGATCGCGGGACGCGAAGGCGGCCACGGCCCCGATGTCTCGCGCGAAGGCGTGCAGCGCGACATTCTGCCCATCGTCGAAGGCACAACCGTGAACACTCGCTACGGCATGGTGAGCACCGATCACATTCTGTTCATCGCCGCCGGCGCATTTCACGTATCCAAGCCCAGCGATCTGATTCCCGAGCTGCAGGGCCGATTCCCCATTCGCGTGGAGTTGCAGTCGCTGACCATCGAAGATTTTATCCGCATCCTTACCGAACCCGCGTTTTCATTGGTAAAGCAATACACCGCGCTGCTCGAAACCGAAGGACTCAAGCTGGAATTCACCGCCGACGCCCTCGACCAGATTGCCAACTTCGCCGCCCGGGTCAATGAAACCACAGAGAACATAGGCGCCCGCCGCCTGCATACCATCATGGAGCGCGTGCTGGATGAGGTGAGCTTCTCATCTCCCGAAATGGATGCCGCGATGAAAGCCAACCCGTATGTGATCGACGCCGAATACGTGAAGAAGACCCTGGCCGACATCGTGAAGGACCAGGACTTGTCTCGCTATATTCTGTAGGCGGTGAGCAAATACATGAGCGCAGCGTTCTAATTCTTTGTCTTAATTCTTTCAAATCAGCCTGCATCTTTGCGCCGGACAAAATCTCCCCCGTCAGTTTGTCATTCTGACGACCCCCGGCTTCACCGGGGCGAGGAAGAACCCCTACAGTTCAAGAAATCTTTCCCTATGTGGTTCTTCTCCAGTATGCATCCGATAAACTTTGCGGGTAGGATCTCTTCTCGTGATTAGCGACGGAGCAACCCCTCGCCCAAAATTTATCGACAGCGTCGTGTTGAAAAACCCTCACAAGGGAAAGATTTGGGAAACAGTAGGGGTTCTTCCTCACCCCGATAAAACTGGGGGTCGTCAGAATGACAACTGATGAGAAAGATTTCTGTCGGAGGCGGAATTACCGATACGCTCTGGGGTTCCTCACCCCCACACCCAAAATCTGCTAACCTTTTTTCGCATGAAGCTGGCGCTTATCCTGACGGCCGCCGCAGCGATCACACTGGTCACCGGTTGCGGGACGCCGGGTGCACCCCAGCCTCCGTCGTTGCAGTTGCCGCAGGTTCCGCAGGACCTTGCCGCCATCCGCAAGGGACAGCGCGTGCTTCTCACCTGGACCACGCCGCGCAATACCACTGACGAGCAGGTCCTTCGCCACCCCGCGTCCACCCGCATATGCCGTTCGCCCGCCTATGCCGCTTCGGAGCTGCAGATCATGGAAGGCTGCAGCGATCCAGTTGGCGAAGCGCCACCGGGGGCGGTTGCAGATAACGTGGGTTCGGGAAAGACCGCGCCGAAGAGCAGTTATGTGGATTCGCTGCCCGCAATTTCAATGAGCGGGTCGGCCCCGCAATGGGTAACCTACGCCATCGAGAGCGCCAACACGCGCGGCCGCAGCGCCGGACTTTCCAACCAGGTCAAAGTTTCTCTCGCTCTCGCGCTGGCCGCGCCGCGCAACGTTGGCGCCGGCGTAACCGCCGACGGAATTGTTATTTCCTGGTCCGGCGACGCCGCCATTCCGTCCTCGGAGCCGTACCAGTTTCGCTACCGCGTGGAGCGCCGCGTCAAACCGGGGAGCGTAACCGCCCTGCCGGTACGCACCGCGCCGGCCAAAGGCCTTCCGCGCGGCCCAAGCACCGCCCGCAACCTGGAAAACTTTCTTGCCGTGGGGGAGCTCGCTCCCGATACGCGCGGCGAATATTCGCTGGTCGATAAGAGCTTCGTATGGGAGCAGGATTACGAATACAAGGTGAGCGCGGTCACCAGCGTGCTGGCGCAGGGGAAATCTGTGGCCGAAGTCGAGGGCGACGATTCTCCGGTGATTGAAGTCGCCGCCCGCGACATTTTCCCGCCGGCGATTCCGGCGTCGGTGGAAGCGGTTTTCTCGGGCTTGTCCGATCCCAGCAAGCGCTTCATCGATCTTAGCTGGGCGCCCAACGGCGAGCCCGACCTCGCCGGTTATAACGTCTATCGCCGCCAGGGCGACACGCCGCCGCAAAAAATTAACCAGGACCTGGTGAAGACCCCCGCCTATCGCGATGCCGGGGTGCAACCGGGCACGACCTATCTCTATTCGGTGTCGGCGGTGGATGTCCGCAACAACGAGAGCGGCAAGTCAGCCGAAGCCAGCGAGAAAGTTCCGCAGTAGCCCCGCGCTTGCCCTGCCGGAAGGCGCCGGCCGCCACGCACGATACAATTCCAGAAATGCGTTATTGCCGATTTCGCTCCTCTGACCGGGTACTGTTTGGCCTCATCGAATCACAAAGCGGCGTGGATGTAATCACCCGCGCGGCGTTTTCTCCCGCCCAGTGGGAAAAACATGAGGACTTCGAACCCGTCCCGTTGGCTGACGTGACCCTGGTGGCGCCGGTCACTCCCTCCAAGATCATTTGCGTGGGACGAAACTACAGTGATCACGCCAAGGAGTTGGGCCACGACGTTCCCGTGCGGCCGCTCATTTTTTTGAAACCACCCTCATCCATCTTGCCTCCGGAGGGAAAGATCATTCGGCCTCCGAGCGACGTATCCCAGCGCGTCGATTTTGAGGGCGAGCTGGCTGTGGTGATCGATCAGGCGTGCCACCTTCTGGCGGAGGGCGCGGAGGTGAAACCTTATATCCGCGGCTACACCATCGCCAACGATGTGACGGCGCGCGATTTACAAGCGCCCGACGGCCAGTGGACGCGCGCCAAAGGCTTTGACACATTCTGCCCGGTGGGGCCGATGGTGAGCGATGAGATCGATCCGGCCAAGGGCGTGGTGCTTGAAACTCGCCTCAATGGCGAGGTCAAACAGCGCGGCGACACCCGCGATTTCATCTTTTCTCTCGATGCTATAATCCGTTTCATCTCGCAGGTCATGACGCTGCTGCCGGGAGATTTGATTCTTACCGGCACCCCGGCAGGCGTAGCACCCATGCAGGCCGGCGACGTGGTCGAGGTCAGCGTCGCGGGCATCGGAACGTTGCGCAATTCCGTGTTTTGATTCCGTGGTTTGATTCGACGCCTGATTCGATGAACTTATTCCCCATGACATGCAGCGGCGGTTCCCGGTTGGGTTGCGGCTCGATTCGAACCCATGGCAGGAGATTCACCCGACAGTGAAGTATTTTTCGTATGAATCCCTGAACATCTATCTCCGGGTGGCGGCCATCGCCATCGCCCTGGGGTTGGTGATCTTCGCGTGGGTATTGAGCCGCCGCAAAAGCGCCGAAGAAAAAGAGCGCGAGCGCCGCGATCTGATCAGCAAGGCCGGGCGCATCACCGACGGCACTGTCCTCGACATCAGCGAGATCACTACTGCCGGCAAGAGCAACGCGTTTTTCCTTTTTTACCGCTACCAGGTGGCCGGGGTTTCCTACGAAGCCTCGCAGGACGTGACCAGCCTGCATCACCTGCAGCTGAATCTTTCCAAGTACCGAATCGGGTTGCCGGCGTCGGTGAAATACGATCCGCAGAACCCGGTGAATTCCATTATCGTCGCCGAAAATTGGAGCGGGCTGCGGGCTTGAATCCGGCATGGCTTCGGTTCGCGGGCCCTTTCCCCAGCGAGCCGGACGGCCCCGGCGAATAAAATTGGGTTAAGCTCGTTATAACCTTATGGGCAATCTTCCTTTACCGCTGGCGGCATTTGTCGCCGGCATCATCTCCTTTCTCTCGCCGTGCGTTCTGCCGCTGGTTCCCGGGTACGTGTCTCTGATCTCCGGCGCGACGGTAGAAGAATTGCAATCGGGCGAGAGCCGCGTCTTCCGCCGGCTGATGTTGAATTCGGTGATGTTTATCCTCGGCTTCAGCGTGGTCTTCATTTCGCTGGGGGCCGCCGCCACCACCATCGGCGGGTGGACCCGCCATTACCATGCGGTGCTCAGCCGAATCGCCGGAGTCATCATCATCATTTTCGGCCTGCATCTCACCGGCATCTTCAAGATCAAAGCGCTCTATGCGGATAAGCGCCTGCACTCCACCGGCACCGGCAAAACCCCGCTGGGCGCTTTCATCGTGGGATTTTCATTTGCCTTTGGCTGGACGCCCTGCATCGGCCCCATTCTTTCTGTGATCCTGGCGTTCGCCGGTTCGCAGAACACGGTCAGCCGCGGCATCTTCTTGCTGGCGATCTATTCCGCGGGGTTGGCCATTCCATTTCTGCTGACCTCGCTGGGGGTCGGCCGGTTCCTGGCGTTTTACACTCGCTTCCGCCGACACCTGCATGCGGTCGAGGTATTCAGTGGAGTATTGTTAATAGTGGTAGGACTGCTGATTTTCACCCGCCATTTCACCATTCTGTCGGGCTATCTCGGCTTTCTCAACCGCTTTGCGCTGTAACCGAATCGAAACGGAAAACGCATGAAACCAACAGCAGTGATTCTCGCGGTCATCGTCGCCGTGGCCGGCCTGATCTACGTGGGCGCCCGGCAGTCGCGGCACGCCAAGGTCGGTTACAGCGAGCCCAATCCCACGCTGCCGGAGCTGCCCCAGGGCAACCTGATCGGCAAGCGCGCGCCCGATTTTTCTCTGGATGACCTCAAGGGCGCAAAAGTCACGCTCGCCGATTACAAAGGCAAAGCGCTGCTGGTGAATTTCTGGGCGACGTGGTGCGGTCCCTGCAAGATCGAAATGCCGTGGTTCGTGGAGTTGCAAAATCAATACGGCCCGCAGGGCCTGGTGATCGTGGGAATTGCCATGGACGATTCCGGCAAGGACGCCATTGCCAGTTTTTCGCGGGACATGAAGGTGAATTACCCCATCCTGATCGGCAAGGAAGCCGTGGGCGAGGCCTACGGCGGCGTGATGGGATTGCCTACTTCGTTTTTTGTGGATCGTTCCGGAAAGATCGTAGCCCACGTCGAAGGTCTGGCCGATCGCAGCAAGATTGAGGATGACATTAAGCTGGCCCTGGGAACGTCGAAGGCGGCGGCCGTGCCGGATGACACTAAACCGGATGGCGCCAGGAAGGCTGCGAACTGATTCGGAAAACGCCTGGCAACACGCAATGAAAGAAAATATGCTGAAGCGCAAACGAGCCACCAATTTCCGGCTGGCATTCCTGCTGATGTTACTGGCAGGCATATTTCCCCGGCCGGACCAGGCCGCCATTGTCCGGCGGACAGCGGTTTTGGGCGCGATCACCACCTTCGACGACATTCCCGGCAAGCCGCAGGTCCTGACCGTAATTCCCGCAGCGCCGGTGGCGCTGTCAGCCGGTCATAGCGCGGTGGTGGAGCTCAAGTTTCACGTGGGCAGCGGATATCACGTGAATTCCAACAAGCCGCATGCCGACTACCTGATCCCCACGACGTTGAGCCTGACCGCGCCCGCGCGGATCACGATTGGCAAGGTCACCTACCCCACGGGCACGGATATCACCCTGCCCTTCGACCCCACCGACAAGCTGAATGTTTACAGCGGAGATTTCTCGGTGTCAGCCGGACTGCTAGCTTCTGCCAAGGCGGCGCCGGGAACCTATGCGGTGAAGGGCGACATCCATTACCAGGCTTGCAACGACAATTCGTGCTTCCCGCCGAAAAAAATGCCGATCCAATTCGACGTCGTGGTTTCCGCCGCCAGCAAACGCAGTTCCCGGCGCTAGATGCTCGATCGCGACCCCCAGAATTATTATTCCTGCTTGATGGCCATGGTCTCATCGATGCTGATGACCGATGGACCGGCGGTCTCGGCGCCCCCGCGGGTGGCGGTGATGCGAAAGGTAGCTTCACCAATCTCCGCCGAATAGGTGTAGGGCCCCCGGGTGTTCGAGGTCATGCTGACGTCGCCGTTGGAGCGCAGCTCGTCAAGCGACTTGTACTTGCCCGCGGAGGCCATCGAGCGGCGTTCCGCTTCGGCCAGGGCAACCAGGTCGTTTTTTACCCCGGCGAGATCAATGGTGCCGCGGGGGGTGCCCTGCGCGCCTTCCACTCCCGGGGTGGAGACTGCTTTAATTTGCCGCTGGTAAACCATCCAGCCGATTCCCAGAACAATCAGCAGACCGACAAACCCGAATACACGCGTCATCTCATACCTCCTGATGCTGATGTATTTACCGGCGGCGCGCCTTCTTGGAGCCGGTGGTGGAAACTCGGTCGCCGGATTGCCTGGTCTTCTCGCCAGGGGACTTGCTCTCTGCAGCCGAAGCCCCGGCCTTCTTTTCAGGCGCGGGCTTGGTTTCGCCGGCGGTTTTTTCGGCAGCAGGCTTGTCACTGGCTGCGTCGGCCGAGGTTTTCTTTTCATCCGGCTTCAAGGTGGCGCTGCCGCCATCATTCGACGAAGTTTCGCTCGAAGATTTCTTGGCGTAGTCGGTGATATAGAACCCCGAACCTTTGAAATGCACGGCAGGCGCGGACAGCAACTGATCCACTTTGCCCCCGCATTCCGGGCATTTCTTCAGCGGCGGATCAGAGAACTTGGAAATTTTTTCGAACTGGTGGCGGCACTTCTGGCAGCGGTATTCGTGGAGAGGCAAAGATCCATCCTCTTTCTAGTTGGCTGTTTCGATTCTAGGCGGCGGTGCGCGAGAGCGTCAATTTTCGCGGGGCAGCGCCGCTCCCTTATACTTCAGGCCAAAGCTGCGGCGGCCACGGCACGAACATGCGCGAAGAAAATAATTCCGAAACAAGGCGGGCAAACATCGTACCGGGCACGCTGTACCTGGTGGGCACCCCCATCGGCAACCTCGAAGACCTGACGTTGCGCGCGCTGCGCATCCTCAAAGAAGTGAGCGTGGTGGCCTGCGAGGACACGCGGCAAACCCAAAAGCTTCTCAATCACTACGACATCCGTACCCTTACCATCAGTTATCACGAGCACAATGAAGCCGACCGGGCCGCGGAGTTGATTGTGCGATTGGCCGAGGGCGCATCGGTGGCCCTGGTCTCCGATGCCGGTACCCCGTGCATCTCCGACCCGGGCTTCCGCCTCGTACACCTCGCCATCCGCAAAGGCATTCCCGTAGTTCCCATTCCCGGCGCCAGCGCTTTCGTGTGCGCGCTGATCGCCAGCGGACTGGCGGTCGATTCATTTCACTTTGGCGGATTTCTTCCCGCCAAGTCAGGGCAGCGCCGCACCGTGCTGGAATCGTTGCGCAGCTCAACCCTCACCGACGTGTTTTATGAAACGCCGCAGAGGATCATCGCGGCGCTGGAAGACATAGTCGAGCTGCTGGGAGCGGATCGCGAGGTGGTGGTTGCACGAGAGATCACCAAGCTGCACGAAGAGTTCTTGCGGGGCCCGGCAGGCGAGGTGCTGGCAGAAGCCCGCGAGCGGCCTTTGCGCGGTGAGATTACGCTCATCATTTCCCATGCACAGGGCGGGTCTCCGGCGGCAGAGGCCGCCAACCTGCGCCAGCGCGTCGAGCAAATCATGGCCGAGCAGAATCTAGACGAAAAAGCGGCGCTTAAGACCGTGGCCCGGGAGCGCGGTATGTCGAGGAGTGAGGCTTATCGGGAGCTGCAAAGACTGAAGGGCGGATAACCGGTTTAATCCTTCAAAGTAGATTGCATCGTGGCGCCGGACAAAATCTCCCTTCTCAGTTGGTCATTCTAACGACCCCCGGCTTCACCGGGGCGAGGAAGAACCCTTACTGTTCAAGAAATTTTTCCGTATGTGGTTTTTTACAACCACCACTCCGATAATGTTTGCGGGAAGCTTTTGGAGTTCTTCTCGTGGTTAGCGACACAGAGCAACACCTCGGCCGGAATTTATCGAGAGCATCGCGTTGCAAACCCATCGCAGGGGAAAGATTTGGGGAACAGTAGGGATTCTTCCTCACCCCGATAAAACTGGGGATCGTCAGAATGACATCTGATGGGAGGGATTTCTGCCGGAGGCTGAATTACTGATACGGTCAGGCAAAAACCCACCCAAAATTTATCGGAAGCATCGTGTCGCAAACCCATCGCAGGGGAAAGATTTGGGGAACAGTAGGGATTCTTCCTCACCCCGATAAAACTGGGGGTCGTCAGAATGACTACTGATGGGAGGTATTTCTGCCAGAGGCGGAATTACTGATCCGGTCAGGCGAAGCTCGACCCGAGACCTAAAATCGTCTCTCGGCTCCCCGCACCTAAGCCTGCACCGAAGAATGATCGTGCACGATGCGCCAGCCTTCGGGAAATTTTCGCAGCAGCAGGGTGTAGAGTCCCTGCGGGGTCTTGCCGTCACTCATTGCCAGTCGCCAGTGCCCGCGCACCATCGCGGTGTCGCCCGACAACATAGTGACTTCGAGGCCTTCGAACGTCAGGGTGCCCATTTCCATTCCGGTGCCCTGATAACGTTTCTTATAGCGCTCCAGTGTCGGTCCCCAGCCGCGGGTCACCGTTCCTCCTGAATAAAACGTAAGGTCGGGAGAGTTCCAGTATCCGGTTATGAACCCTTCGATGTTTCCGTGGTTCCAATCTTCCACCTGCTGGTGCAGAAGCTTCAGGATCTCGGCCTGGCTTTGCGCCGGGGACGCGGTACCAATCTTGCTTCTACCCCAGAGGGGAGCCGGGCTGGATGCGGTGAAAACCAACATCAGGAAAGCAGTGAACAGGAGACTGGAGGCGCGGCGGCTGATCGGCATAGCGGAATTTTACGCCCACGCGGCATTGCGCCATAATGTTGTTTTCCTAATGCCCGGGGAAACGAATAGAATCGCATTAGCAGCGCATAATACAGAAGCCGGAATGTGCCGGCAGCTTAAAACCGAATCGCCGGCGTAAAACTCACTGTAGTTTTCCGCCACGAATTTGAAGTCAGGCCTTTGACGGGCCAACCCAAGTTTCTTGAACGAGTTTCGGCAATGTCAACTGGGATAGAACCGCACAGCGTCGGACGCTACCAGGTGGTCAGCGAACTGGGCCGGGGTGCAATGGGCGTGGTTTTCAAAGCCATCGACCCTAACATCGGTCGCACCGTTGCCCTGAAGACCCTGCGCCTCGACGCCCTCGGCATCGAGAGCGAGGACGTGGTGCGCCGCTTCAAAAATGAGGCGCGCTCCGCCGGGGTGATGAACCATCCCAACATCGTCACCATTTATGACGCCGGCGAAATCCATGGCATTTTCTACATCGCCATGGAATTTATCGAGGGCACGACCCTGCAGGCCCTGATGGCGCAACAGCGGGTGCTGCCGGTGGACCGCATCATTACCCTCTCCCGCCAGATATGCGCGGGGCTCGATTACGCGCACTCCCACGGGGTCATCCACCGCGACGTGAAGCCGGCCAACATGATGATCACCTCCGACGGCACGGTGAAGATCATGGATTTCGGAATCGCCAAGGCCGGCGGAGGAATGACCAGCACGGGACAGGTGCTGGGCACTCCCAACTACATGTCACCGGAGCAAGTAAAGGGGCGCACGCTCGACGGACGCTCTGATCTGTTCAGCTTCGGAGTGATGCTTTACGAAATGATCACCGGCGAAAAGCCGTTCATGGGTCAGAACATCACCACCATCATTTACAAGATTGTGAACGAGAACCCCGTCTCGCCGCGCGAGCTCGACGTTACCGTGCATCCCGGCTTGAGCGCCATCATCACCAAGGCGCTGGCCAAGTCGCCGGATGAGCGTTACCAGAGCGGCGCGGAGATGATGCGCGATCTGGAAAGCTACAAGAACCTGGGGAGCGGCGTGGCCCCAGGCTTCAACGCGGGCGCGGCCACGACTGTGATGCCCGCCATGGCAAGCGGCGACGATCAGACCCAGTTGTTGAACAACGCGGTTCCGACTCCCGCGGCGCCAATCGAGGCGCAGCCGCCTTCACCGATCGCCCCTTCAGCCAGTACGGTTGCGGCTGCCGCTGCCAGCGCCGCCCGCATCGCATCGGAATCTCCCACCCTCGATCAACCGGCCTCGCCTCCGGCCAAGGCACAAGTTGCGGCGGCACCGGTTGCGGCGAAATCGGTCGAGGCAGCGAAGAAAGCGCCACAGCCTGCTCCCCGCAAGCCCGGGGTTGCGCATCCTCCGGGCAAAGCCGGGGCAGCGATGCAGCGCTATATGCTGATCGGGCTGGCGCTGCTGGTGCTGATTGCGGGATGGGTTTTTGCCAGACGAGGGTCGAAGAAATCCAGCGGACAATCCGCCGCCGCGCAACCCGCGCCCGTTACCCCGGCACCGTCCCAGCAGGCGTCTTCCAGTGCGCAGCAACCGCCCGCAATCCCGCAGAAAGATAGTCCGCAAGGAATAAAGAACGGCGCCGCGCCATCCACGGCGCCCGGTGGAGCGTCTGCTCAACCTGCAACAGCGCCTGGCGCGGTTCAGCAAGGCGCGGCCGGCCAGAACCCTCCGCCAACAACCGCAACACCTGCGCCGGGCACGGTGAGTGCCGGCGCAACTCCACAGCCCGCGGTGAAAACGCAAGCGACGAAGCCTGAGGACCTGGCGCTGCAGAAGAAAATTGCCGCCGACAAAAAATTGGCTGCCTCCCTCGCCGCCCGCAATCGCAATTTCCGCCCAGCCGGCAAGACCTTGCCTGCCCAGCCGGGGGCGCCGCAATCGGAGAACCCGGTGCTGGCTGCGACCAATGCCATGGGAGTCGCCGGCCTTACCGGCATGAGCGTGGTCTCAACTCCCGACGGCGCCCGGGTCGCGATCGACGGGGTTTCACAGGCGGGATGGAGAACGCCCTTTCAGATCGGCAAGCTCGCGCCTGGCCGCCACAGCGTAAGCTTCTCCAAACCGGGCTACACCGAGGAAACTCGCGCGGTCATGGTCCTGGCCGGCAAGATGGCCAGCGTGGGAGTGCAACTCAAGGCCAAGGTGGCCATCGTTTCTCTTTCCACCAATCCGTCGGGCGCCGCGGTACTGGTTGACGGCAAGTCCACATCCCGCGTCACGCCCACCGAAGTGGCAATCGAACAGGGCGATCACATCCTGACCCTTCGTCTCACCGGCTATAAAGACACCACCTTTCACGCCACCATCGGCGAAGCGCAAAGCTATTCATTCAAACCTAGAATGGTTAAGGAGAGCGCCGCGCCAACGCCCCCTGGCGGGCCTAATCCATTTGCCAAGATCGGGCACTTGTTCGGCGGTGGGATTCCGCAGGGCAAAGGGCGATTAAGCATTCGCACCAATCCACCGGGTGCGGAGATCACCGTGGAAGGCCATCCGGCGCCGCGCAAGACGCCCTCCAAATTTCCCCTGGAGCCGGGCACCTACCAGGTGACCCTGACTCTGCGGGGATACAAGTCCCTGCACAAGACGGTCACGGTGCAGGAAGGCAAGACCGCTGAAATTCTGGATACCTTCGAAGCCCAATAGGGCCCCCGGCGCCGCGCACAACCGGGTTGCCGATTCAATCTGCGGGACATAACATGGCAGCGCAACGCCCGAGCCTCGCTTCCTGGCGGAGTGCGGCGATCACACAGGAGAAGTAATGGCGCGACTCCTCATATCCTCTCCCGATGGCAAGCGCGGGATCCTGGAATTGAACAAGCCGGAGCTCACCATTGGGCGCGGCAACGCCAACGACCTGGTGCTCAACGATGGCAGTGTGAGCCGTTCGCACGCCGTCATCCGGCAAAAAAATGATTCGGAATTCAGCATCGCCGATCGCGGCTCCACCAATCGCGCACTGCTCAACGGCCACCCCATTCATTCCGATAGCCTGTTGAAGAACGGTGACGCCATCCGCATCGGCGTCTATGAGATCACTTTCGAATCCATTAACGAATCCGGGCTGGTAGTGAGCGCCGGCCACGCTCCGCTCAACGAGGCTATGCTGCAGCGCGCCCGTGATTCTTTTAACTCCAGAGAAAACACCGCCGGCAGCCGCACCGATCTTGTCTCCACGATAAAGCGGCTGGAGCGGGAAAATTACCTGCTGTCAGTGCTTTACGACGCCGGCTGCGCATTGAATTCCAAGCTTTCATTCGATCATATTGCCGAGCAGGTCATGTCGCTCAGCTTTCGCATTCACGGGGTGGAGCGCGGGTTCATCATGCTGTTCGACGAGAACGGCGAGATCGAGCGCCAGACCGAGGTGCGCTACCGCCGGCCGCCCGGCAAGGAACAGCCGCAGATCATCCTGGGCCGCTCGATTCTGCAGCGCATTAAAGATGAGCAAACGCCGTTCCTCATCTCCGACGTCAGCACCGACGCTCGCTTCAATGCCAGCGAGAGTATTGTGAGCAGCGGGCTTCGCTCCGCCATGTGCGCTCCCCTGCTGGGGAACCAGCGCATCCTCGGCGTGCTCTACGTCGATAACCTCGAAAAAACGGCGGCGTTCGAAGAAGCCGAATTAAATGTCTTCGCGCTGGTGGCCGCGCAGGCCGCCGCCGCCATTGATAACGCCGAAACCCATGACCAACTGGCCCAGCAGGCGGTGGAGCGTTCCGCCCTGGAGCGTTTTCTTTCTCCCGACCTGGTGGAAATGATCTCGGCCAACGACGGCGTGATCAAGCTGGGCGGCGAGCACCAGAAGGTCAGCATACTGTTCAGCGACATTCGCGGCTTCACCAGCCTCAGCGAGCGCCTCAAAGCCGAAACCGTGATCGAGTTGCTGAATGAATATTTCACTCGCGTCACTGACGTGATCTTTGCCCACTCCGGCACCCTCGACAAGTACATCGGGGACGCGGTCATGGCGGTGTTTGGCGCGCCCATTTCCAAGCCTACCGACGCGGAAAATGCGGTGCGCACCGCCATCGGAATCCAGCGCGCCATGCTCGAAATGAACCGTCATGCGGCGGAACGCGGGCTTCCCGAGCTGCGCATCGGCATCGGCGTCAATACCGGGGTGGTGACCGCGGGCAACATCGGGTCTCCACGCCGGCTGGAATATACGGTGGTCGGCGATGCGGTGAATATCGCTTCGCGCCTGATGTCGTGCGCCACCGCCGGCCAGATCCTGATCTCGGCCAGCACTGCGGACGAGCTCGTAGGCGGTCCGGAACTGGCGCCATTGCCGCCGCTGCGGGTAAAAGGCAAGACCGAAGCGATCAACGCCTTTAGCGTCCGATGGAACGATAAAGAGGACACTAAGACCGGCATGCGGGAACGCAGGCAGGCCCATTCAGACGAACCAGAATAGGTGGGCCAAATAAAAAGGCCGCCGCCTCCCCCCGAAAGCGACGACCCATTTATTTTTTGTAACTCTTCTTAAGTGAGAGTACCGGCGGCCGTTCTTACCCGCAAGTTACCGAGGTAATTTTACCTTCCCTCATTCCAGCCTGGCAGAGAAGGCAACCCGCAAGCGCCGTGATTTCCCCGCCGTCAGCTAAAATCTGAACCGTGCCCGATTCCTACGCCGCGTCCGTCGCCGAACTGCTTCGCCTGGGCCATGAGCTCAGCGGATCTCCCGCGATTA
The DNA here is from genome assembly GCA_038253455.1 of Terriglobales bacterium. Lineage (GTDB taxonomy): Bacteria > Acidobacteriota > Terriglobia > Terriglobales > Acidobacteriaceae > JBBQWT01. The sequence goes on from JBBSHD010000001.1 coordinate 25,923, forward strand.
AATTTGATCTCGACCACATGCGGCGGCTGCTCACCGCGCTGGGCAACCCTGAACGGCGCTTTCCCGCGGTGCTGATTGCCGGAACCAACGGCAAGGGATCGACATCGGCAACCCTCTCCTCAATCCTGCGGGCGGGCGGTTACCGCACCGGGCTGTTTACGTCGCCCCACCTTGTCTCCATCAACGAGCGCATTCGCATCGACGGCGAAACCATCAGCAATCCGGAGTTTGCCGAGATCCATCACCGGGTGGAAGTTGCGGCCCGTCAACTGGAAGCGACCGGCGAGCTGCCGCGGCACCCCAGTTTTTTTGAGATGGTGACGGCCATGGCCTTCGAGTATTTTGCCAGCGCCGGAATCGATCTGGCGGTGCTCGAAGTGGGCCTGGGAGGCCGGCTCGACGCCACCAATGCCGCCAGTCCCTGCCTCTCCGTGATCACCGACATCGCGCTCGATCACCAGAAATATCTGGGAGAAACCATCGGCGAAATTGCCGCCGAAAAGGCGGGGATCATTCGCCCCGGGGGATTGCTGGTCACGCTTCCCCAGCATCCCCAGGCCAACGAAGTGATTGGCCGGATCTGCGTGGAGCGCAATGCCCGGGCGGTAAGCGCCGCGCGTTTCGTGCCGCCGGTATCGCCCGGCGCCGGCGCCGCCGGACGGCAGAACGGAAATTTTATGCCTGATGCGCTTGCGGCTGATCGCGATTCGGCTCCGGGATTTCGCAGCCGCTACCGGTTGAGCCTGGGAGACGGCCGCGCCGGCGATGACGAGATCACCGTGGAATCGCCGCTGGTCGGACGCCACCAATTGCGCAACGTGGCGCTGGCCATCGCCGCGGCGCTGGAGCTGAAGCAATTTGGGTTTCCTCTGAAGGCCGCCCAGATCGAGCGCGGAATCCGCGAAACCGAATGGCCCGGCAGGTTTCAGTTCGTCCCCGCCGCCGGCGGATTGCCGGGAATTATTCTGGATGTGGGCCACAACCCCGCCGGAGCATGGGCGCTTCGTTCCACGCTGTCGGAGTACTGCCCCGACCACCGCTTTATCTTTATCTTTGGCGCCATGCGCGATAAAGCCATCGGCGAGATCGCCGAGATTCTCTTTCCCCTGGCCGACCATGTGGTCCTTACCCAGGCCAGGATTCCGCGCGCCGCCACGCCGGAAGAAATTCGCACCGCCGCCAGCCGCACCTCAACCGAGATGAGCACCGAGCCCACCGTGGCGGACGCGTTGCAACGCGTGCGCGCCATGGTGCGCGCCCTCCCCGCCGAACCGGCGCACAATGGCGATGCGCCTGATTCCGCTCAGCGAACTACCGGTAATTTGTTATTGGTCATCACCGGGTCGATATACGTTGTGGGTGAGGCTTTGCAGCTTCTGGGTAAGAGCTGAGATGGCCGGCGAAATGCCAGGACCGCCTGGCGATCGAGCCGCCCGGGCACAAATAGACCTAGATGTATCTCCGGCGGCGGAAGCTGCCCGCTACTGCACCCCGCATGCGATCAGCTGGTTACGGTCTTTTGTTTTTTTCATTCCCTTGATCTTTCTTTACACCGGGGTGCTGGGCGCGATATCGCTGTCGTCATCGTTTTTCGATCGCCGGGGCAAATTTCAGCACTGGCTCGCGCGCCTTTGGTCAAAGATGATCCTGGCGACCCTGGGTACGCCGGTGACGGTGGTGGGTGCGGAATACCTGGCGCCGTTTCCGCCGCGATTATTTGCCGCCAACCATTTGTCGTCGCTCGATATCCCCGTCCTGTATGCCAACCTGCCATTTCCGTTCCGCATCATCGCCAAGCGAGAGGTCTTTCATTACGTGGTTATAGGCTGGCACCTGCGGCGCTCCGGCCAAATCGAGGTGGACAGCTCCAATGCGCGGGCGTCGCTGCGCGGCCTCAACCGCGCTGCCGAAACGTTGAAGCAGGGGATGCCGGTCGTGGTCTTTCCCGAAGGCAGCCGCTCGACCTCCGGCGAGATCCAACCGTTTTTGAATGGGACGTTTTACGTGGCCATCAAGGCCCGTGCCGAGATCGTCCCCATCGCCCTGGTCGGGACCCTTGAGACTTTGCCCATGAACCATTTCCACATCCGCCCCCATCCGCTGCAACTGGTGGCGGGACCACCGATTTCGACCGAGGGCTACACCCTTCGCCAGGCCGATGCCCTGGCAGCGAAGGTCAAGACGGCGATCGAGAACCTTTATTATCCGCAGGCGCACGTCCCAGATCCGCGGCAGATTCAGCGCGAACCAGGAGGGTAGGACAGGATTCAGTATTACCAGCGGCCTTCAGGGCGATGAATAGATGATCTTAAGAATTCGGCTTCA
>JBBSHD010000002.1:0-23228 GCA_038253455.1 Terriglobales bacterium
CAAGATAGGTTCCGGTTAGTGAGGCTTGCGTTTGCGGCTGACCCGCGGCTTGGGAATGTGCGACGCGGGAAGATCGGATACGGGAGTTTCGGCTGCGGGCTCCCGCAATTTTCGCATGTGAGCGGCCATGGCGTATTTCAGCTTATCGATTCCTTCGCCGGTCACCGCGGAGACGGGGTAGAGCTCGAGCTTTTTCTTTTTGCAATATTTTTCCAGTTGCGACAGCTTGTTTTTCCTCCTGGCGTTGCGCGCGCTGCCGTTTTCCGGGGCCGCGAGGGCATCGATCTTCGACGCTACGACGATCATGGGTTTATCCGGAAGTCCGGCGCCGAAGCTGGCCAGTTCCGCCATGATGACTTCGAATTCTTTGACCGGATCGCGCTCGCCGCCTCCCGAATCCGACACATCGACGAGGTGCACCAGCAGCCGAGTGCGCTCGATGTGGCGCAGGAACTGGATGCCCAGGCCCGCCCCCAGGTGCGCGCCTTCGATCAAACCGGGAATGTCGGCGACCACGAAGCTTTCCATGTGCGGCTCCTGGCCGACGCTGACCACGCCGAGGTTGGGCGCCAGGGTGGTGAAGGGGTAATCCGCAATCTTGGGCCGCGCCGCCGAGATGCGCGAGATCAAGGTGCTCTTGCCGGCGTTGGGATAACCCACCAGCCCGACATCGGCGAGCAGCTTCAATTCCAGCCGCAGCACCAACTCTTCGCCGGCGCGCCCCAGTTCATGCTCGCGCGGGGCCTGGTGCGTGGGAGTGGCAAAGTGCTGGTTGCCGCGGCCTCCGCGACCGCCGCGGGCGATCACGATCTTTTCGTCGAGAAGAGAAAAATCGTGCAGGCGTTCGCCGGTCACGTCGTCATAAACGATCGTCCCCACCGGAACCTTCAGCACCAGCGACTCGCCTTCCTTGCCGCTGCAGTTGGAGCCCTCGCCGTGACGACCGCGCTGCGCCTTGTATTCGGGGTTGAACCTGAAGTGCACCAGGGTATTGTGGCGCTCGCTCGACTCCATAAAAATGTCGCCGCCCTTGCCGCCGTCGCCGCCCGAGGGGCCGCCGCGGGGAACGAATTTCTCGCGCCGGAAGGCCATGCAGCCGTTGCCGCCGCCGCCGGCGAAGAGCCGGATTTTGGCTTCATCGATAAACATAGCTGGCTTCAGGGTACCAATTTTTCAAGGAAAAGAACGAAGGACGTTGGGCGCTTTGCCGGCCGCAGCCGCACAGAGGATTTAGAACAGGTAAAAGGAAAGTGCCCCCGGAAGGCGCCGGGGGCACATCGATGCTGAGGCGCTGGCAGGCAGCCGAGCTAGGCCGACGCTGCTTCCGCGGCGACCACGTTGACGAACTTGCCTGACTTTCCCTTGTTGACGAATTCCAGGGTGCCGGTAACTTTGGCGAACAGGGTATCGTCGTTGCCGCGGCCCACGTTCAAGCCGGGCTTGATGCGGGTGCCGCGCTGCCGCACGATGATGGTGCCGCCGGTGATGAGCTGGCCGCCAAATGCTTTAATGCCCAGCCGTTGTGCGTTGGAATCGCGTCCGTTTTTTGAGGATCCTAGACCTTTTTTATGCGCCATATCGTTTTAGTTTTTCTTGTTCGGCTTTTTGCCGGACTGGGTGGATTTCTTGACTGCGGGTTTGGTCTTCGCGGCCTTGCTGGTGAGCTTCTCATGGGTCACTTTTTTGGCCTTGGCTGATTCGCTTTTGTGGGACTTATGCACATCGGCGCTGTGCGAGCGGGAATGGGGCTGGCTGCCGCGCTTGATGCGGGGGCCGGCGCCGCGGGTCAAAAGATCGGTCTCGGCTTCGGGCTTGCGTGCCGCCTTCACCTTTTTGGCGGGCAGCTCGGGAGCGCTGAACTTCTGGTCGCCGGAATTGATTTCCACGATGCGGACTGCGGTGTAAGGCTGGCGATGGCCGTAAATCTTCTTGTATTGTTTCTTGCGCTTGAAGTGGAAGACCATGATCTTGGGCGCGCGCGCCTCTTCGACCACGCTGCCCACCACCAGGGCTCCGGCCACTTTGCCCAAGCCGCCTTTGTCGCCGGTCACGGCCAGCACATCGTTGAACTCGATGCGGCCATTCTCCGCCGCCATCTTTTCGACTCTAATTGTGTCTCCGGGCGAAACTCGGTACTGCTTTCCCCCGGCGAGGATGACCGCGTACATAGCGCCTCCAGCGCGCGCTCTTTCATTTCCGGGAATTAGGACCTTCCCGGCAGAATAAAGAACGGCGAATTGCCAATTTGAGCTTGTGACTACCACTCCAACCATGCGTGCAACCAGCATTCTTGGGTGGCCCCGGACATCGGTGGCCCACACATGGGCAAACCGAAAGGGGCACAGGCAGGAACTCGTCTGCTACTGCGAACTCAATGATTTTAACGTGTTAGGCGGGTTCTGGTCAACGAATAGCCGACCGGGAACGCCGGGATGCTCAAAACCGGGTGATATGCTCAAAACCATAAGCTTGAGCCAGCGAGAATATCTCGAGATTTTCCCCATGAACCGCGAAGACCCGGCAGAACAACTCGGCCTCTCCTTCCGCCCCACCGCCGCCGCCCCGCGCCGGGTGTGGATGGTGCGGGAGCTGGTCAGCGCCGCACGCACCGCGCTGGAGCGCGAATATAGCGATATCTGGGTGGAAGGCGAGATCTCAAACTACCGGCCGGCTGAATCCGGGCACCTTTATTTCACCATCAAAGATGGCGACGCGCAGTTGAAGGTGGTGATGTTCAAGACCCAGGCCCGCCTGCTGCGCTTCAAACCGGTCAACGGAATGCAGGTGATCGTGCGCGGCCGGGTGACCATTTACGAGTCGCGCGGTGAGCTGCAAATCTACGCGGAATTCCTCGAGCCTAAAGGCGCGGGCGCGCTGCAGGTCGCCTTCGAACAACTCAAGAAAAAGCTGGCCGATGAAGGCCTGTTCGATGCCGCACACAAGAAGCCTTTACCGGTGCTGCCGCGATGCATTGGCATCATTACGTCGGCGCGCGGGGCCGCCCTCCGCGACATCCTCAACGTGCTGGGACGCCGCCACGCGGGAGTCAGCGTGCTCATCTATCCGGCGCAGGTGCAGGGAGAAGCCGCGCCCGGCGAAGTCACCACCGCCCTGAAGTATTTCAATCGCACCCGCAATGTGGATGTCATCATCGTCGCGCGCGGCGGCGGCTCCATCGAAGACCTGGCGGCGTTCAACGACGAAGTGCTGGCGCGGGCCATCTTCGCCTCGAAGATTCCGGTAATTTCGGCGGTGGGACACGAAACCGATTTCACCCTCGCCGATTTTGTCGCCGAGCATCGCGCTCCCACGCCATCGGCGGCCGCGGAGATCGTGGTGCAATCGCGCCAGATACTCAATAACATCATCGTCACCCAGCGGGAGCGCATGGTCCGCGCCGTCCGCTTCCGGCTGTTGTCGGCGCGCAACCAGCTGCACGATATTTCGCAGCTCCGCACCGTGCCCCGCATGCGTTACGCCATTACCCGCCGGCAGCAGCGGCTCGACGACGCCACCTACCGGGTGACCATGGCGCAGCGGCGAATCCTGCATCGCTGCCAGGGACGCGTCGATGTCGCCGCCGCGCGCCTGGCCCATCACGACCTGCGGCGGGTGCTCGAAGGCATGCGCCGGGGATTCAAGTCGGCGTCGGAAAGATTTGCGCTGGCCGTGCGCGGCTATCTTCGCCAGAAGGCGTCCCATTGGGAACGGGTGCATGGGCGCATGGAAACATTGTCCCCGCTGAAGATTCTCGATCGCGGCTATGCCCTGGTATTCGACGCGCAGGGGAAACTGCTGCGCGAGGCGTCGCAGGTGCGGCCCGGGGAGATCGTCTCCGCTCGCCTCGCCCGGGGAAGCATCGACGCTGAAGTCAAAAAGACCAAAGACGGCATCTAACCAAACCCCTGCATCTATTAAAGTACAAAAGCAGCCGGCAGCACGATGGGCCGGAGTAGCGCTCGCGCGGCGCAATTGATTTGAGGTTGCATGAGAAAACTTTTCGGCACCGACGGGATTCGCGGCAAGGCGGGCGAATACCCTCTTGATACAATTACCGTTTTCGCCATCGGCCAGGCGCTCGGCCATCACCTGGGCAAGGTGAGCGGCCAGTTGCGCGTGGTCATCGGCCAGGACACTCGACAATCCGGCGCCAACATCGCGTGCGCCCTCGCCGGGGGCCTGGCGTCAGCGGACGTAATGGTTGACAACGCCGGAGTCGTGACCACCCCGGCCATAGCGTACCTGGCGCGCACCCGCGGATATTCAGCGGGCATCGTCATTTCCGCGTCGCATAATCCCTGGTCTGACAACGGCATTAAAGTTTTTGGCGGCGATGGATACAAGTTGGCCGACAGCATCGAGCTCGATATCGAAACTGAAATTTTCTCTTCGATTGAAAGAAACGAAAACAACGGCGCCAATGGGGCCCGGGTAGCGATCGAAGCCTGCGACGCCAAAACTCAGGGCCACGATGTTCCTCTCCCCATCGATCCCACCCTGCGCGAAGCCTATGAATCCTGGCTGATCGGCATGGTGCGCGGGGTTGATCTCAGCAAGCTCAAAGTGGTGGTGGATTGCGCCAACGGAGCGGCCAGCGAGATGGCGAGAGACGTCATGAAGGCCTGCGGAGTGAAGGCGACTTTCATCCATTGCTCGCCCAGCGGCCGGAACATCAATGACCAATGCGGCGCGCTATATCCCGAAGTCGTGGCCGCTGAAGTGGTGAAACAAAATGCCGACCTGGGAATTTCGTTCGACGGAGACGCCGATCGCGTCTTGTTCGCCGACTCCCAGGGCAAGGTGGTGAATGGCGACGCCGTCCTGTTGCTCGCCGGCCGCGAGATGGCGCAACGCGGCGCCCTGGTGGGCGACACCGTCGTTGCCACCACCATGTCGAACATGGGCCTCGAATCGGCGTTCCGCAGCCACGGAATAAAAATGCTGCGCGCGCCGGTGGGCGACAAATATGTGCTCGAAGAGATGCAGAAGAATGGAGCCGTACTGGGCGGCGAACAATCGGGCCACATCATCTTCTCCGACCTGGCCACTACCGGCGATGGCTTGCTCACGGCGTTAAAGGTGATGGAAATTTTGGGGCGCAGCGGCGAGCCCATCCACAAACTGCTCAGCGATTTCCACGTGTTCCCCCAGATCATCAAGAACGTCAGGGTGAAGGAGAAGCGTCCCCTGGACCAGATCTTCGCGGTGGCCGCCACCATCCAGGCGGCACAGGATGACCTCAAGGACCAGGGCCGGGTGGTCGTCCGCTATTCGGGGACAGAAGCCCTGTGCCGGGTGATGATCGAAGCGTCATCACAGGAAAAAACCCAGCACTGGGCCGATGAGATTTCCACCGTCATTCAGAAAGATATCGGAGTCTGATTCCGTCTGGGTTTAATCCCAAAGGCCTAATCCAAATCCCGCCAGTTCTTGCCCACGCCTATCTCCACCCGCAACGGCACGCGCAGCGGGTAAGCCTCTTCCATCTGCTGGCGCACCAGCTCGCGCATCTCTTCCACCTCGGCCACCGGCACTTCGAACACCAGCTCGTCATGCACCTGCAGGGTCATGCGTGATTTCAATTTTCGCTTAAGTATCTCGCTGTCGATGCGGATCATGGCCAGCTTGATCAGGTCGGCGGCGGTGCCTTGCAGCGGGGAATTGACCGCGGTGCGCTCGGCAAAGCCGCGCATGTTGGCATTGCGGCTGTTGATGTCGGGGATGGGCCGCACCCGCCCCAGCAGCGTGCGCACCTTCTGATCGCGCCGGGTTTCTTCGAGGGTGCGATCGATGAACGTCCGCACCCCTTCGTACTTCGCGAAGTAGGCTTCGATAAATTTCTTGGCTTCGCGCGGCTCGATGCCCAACTGCTGCGCCAATCCGAATGCGGAAAGGCCGTACACGATGCCGAAATTCACCGCCTTGGCGCGGCGGCGATGCTCGGCGTCGAGCATCATGGGCGGTATGCCGAAAACCTCTGAGGCGGTGAGGGTGTGAATGTCATCGCCGCGGCGGTAGGCCTCGGTGAGCAGCTTGTCTGCGGAATAGTGGGCCAGAAGGCGCAGCTCGATCTGCGAATAATCGGCGGCCAGTAACAGGTAGCCCGGCTCGGCGATGAAGGCCGCGCGAATCTCGCGGCCCATCTCGGTGCGGATGGGAATGTTCTGCAAGTTGGGATTGGTAGATGACAACCGGCCGGTTGCCGTGGTGGCGTGATTGAACGTGGTATGCAGCCGCTGGGTGCAGCGGTTCAGCAGCACCGGCAGCGCGTCCACGTAGGTGGATTTCAGCTTGGCCAGCTTGCGGTAATCGAGCACCAGTTGCGGCGCCTCGTGGTGCAGCGCCAGTTCCTCCAGAACGTCCACCGAGGTGGAAATGGTCTTGCCCTTGCCGTATTTCAACGGCTTGGGCAGGTTCATCTTGTTGAAGAGCACGTCGCCCAGTTGCTTGGGAGAATTGATATTGAATTCCACGCCCGCCAAGTCGTGGATCTGTCTGGCTTTGGCGGCGCACTCGGTTTCGAGGCGTGACGACATCTCTTTGAGGACCTCGCAATCAATCTTTACCCCGGCCATCTCCATGCGCGCCAGCACCGGCACCAGGGGCAGGTCAATCTCGTTGTACAGCCTGGTCAGGCCTTCGGCTTCCACCTCCGCACTCAACACCGTGGCCAGCCTTCCGGTGACGTCGGCCGCTTGCGCCGGCGAGTTGGAAAGGTTGACGTTAAATTTGCGCAGCGCCACTTCTTTGAGCGAGTGATTGCTCCACGTGGGATTCAGCAGGTACGAATAGAGCATGGTGTCATGGCGCACCCCGGCCAGGGTGATGCCGCCGGCCTGCAGCGCGTGCGTGACCGATTTCGAATCATGCACGGCCTTGGGAAATTTCTCGTCTTCCAGCGCCGCAGCCGCAGCCTTGCCGGCTGCGCTTTGCGTGCTCATGACCGCCGCCGATCCAGGCTCCACCGAAATCGCGATCTGGTGCGCCGGCTGGGCGATGCTGCCCACCGCGTTATCGCTGGCCACCAGCGCCTGCACCTCAGGAGAGGCCACGCCCTGCATCAGCGGCAACTGCATCTCCTCGCCGCTGCCCGCGGTTTCGTCATCCCCGGCCGCCGCAGGCTCCATGGTGGGCGCCACCGAATCGACGGCCACCGCGATCCCAGATTTTTTGGCCGCCTTTAACAGCTTCTGGATTTCAGGCGCCAGGGAGACTTCGAGCACCTGGGTCTCGCCGAACTCGGTGGAGGTTTCTGTGACCAGCTCTTTGAGCAAGGTATTGAATTCGAGTTCTTTGAACAGCGAGCGCAGTTCGTCGAGATTAGGCTCCTGGATGCGCATGACGTCGAGGTCCATTTCCACGGGGACGTGGCAATCGATGGTGACCAGGCCCTTGCTCTTGAGAATGTTTTCGCGATTCGTCTGCAGCGATTCGCGGTAGCTCTTGCGCTCCACTTCGGCGGCGCGTTCGATCGCCTGTTCCACCGAGCCGAAACGCTGGATCAGGTCCACCGACCCCTTGTCCCCGATGCCCGGCGCTCCGGGAATATTGTCGATGGCGTCGCCGCGCAGCGCCATGACATCCACCACCTGCGCGGGCTTCACTCCCAGCAACTCTTCCACCTTCGCGGGATCGCTGATCAAGTTGTCCTTCATCGGGTTCAGAACTGAAACTTTGTCGTTCACCAACTGCATCATGTCCTTGTCGCTGGAGACGATGAACACCGAGTGGTCGCGCTCGGCGGCTTGGCGCGCCAGGGTGCCGATGACGTCATCCGCCTCAAAACGTTCATGGGCCAGGATGGGAATTCGGTACGCCTCCAGGGCGCGGCGAATGTAAGGCACCTGCTGTGCCAGGTCGGGCGGCATCTCGGCGCGGTGGGCTTTGTAGCCGAGGTACTGCGTCTCCTGAAATGTGCGGGTCTTAATATCGAATTTGCGCACGCTGGTGATCGCGCGCGCCTGTTCATCGCGGAAGGTGGGTCCGGAAAGATCGAACACCGCCGCCAGGTACTGCGGCGAAAAGTCGGCGCGAAGCTTGCGCAGCATGTTCACGAACACATACACGGCCGCGGTGGGCAAGCCGCTGCGGGTGGACATGGGCCGCTGCCTGACCATGGCGTGATAGGCGCGAAAGATGTAGCCCATGGCATCGATCAGGTAAATGCGGCCGTCGCCGCTAGCTGGAGAAGATTCGCTCAAAGGGTGTGCCCGGTCGGTTCTGATTGCCGTATAAGTTTAACAACTTGAGGCTGCGGCCTGCGGAGTCTGTTGCACAACTCGAAAATCGGCTGGTTGGTGATTTGGGAGCGATGCAACTCCATTCTGCAAGCCCGAATCCAATTGCTGGGAATACTTCCAAAGACCCGGTTACGCGGAACAATTTCGACTTCCAGTGGCGGCCTGCGGCCCGCGACTCTTGGAGACAACACAATGAGACAGATAGGCGCCCTCATCATCGGGGTCTGGTACTCGCTAGTGCTGGCCCTGTGCTTCGATGGCCTCATCACCGAGCTTACGGTGGAAAAAGAATACGGCGCGTACGGCGCCCACTATGTGGTGCGCACCATCCTGTGGCTGGTGGCCATCTATCTCGGGGGATTGCTGGCCGGGCTGGTTTCGAAGAAGTATTGCCGCTGGATGTCGTTTTTCTCCACCCTGCCGGCGGCTGCGCTGGTCATCTTCTTCATGTTCGATCATGCCGCGGAATTCCTGCAGTATCAACTGCTGCCCAGGGTCTTCGGATGGCAGCCGACGTACCTGGGCGGGTCGCTGGTGTTTTTCATATTCTCCACCTTAATGGCGCTGCTGGCCGGCGCGAACGCGCGGCACATCCTGAATGAAGAAGAAGATGAAAAGAAGCTGGGGGGAATCCCCACCAGCGCCACCGACGAGCTGCGGATTTTTGGCGTCCGCTGGATTCATTATGTTTGGCTTTGGATTCCCATTGCCTGCTGGGCGTCCCTCGCCGTCATTACTTTGTTCGTGGTGACCATCGATCTGAACCTGGGTTGGTTCTGGGCGCAGCATCCCGGGCTCTATACCAATTGGAGATGGTGGGTTTATGGAATCCTGGCCATCATCGTGACCTGTCTTCCGTTCGGCTTCCTGAAGGTGGGCATGCGCCGCTCGTGGATACCGCTGATTGCTGATCGCGGCCTGGGCATGGCGCCGGTGCTGCTGCGGTTCCTCGGCTATGGCGTGGGACTGGCCATCGTCGCCAGCCTGATCGTGAATTCGCTGGCGTTGTACGAATTTGCGCAACTGCCGGTGGCCGGCCCCATGCCGCACCCGTGGTGGATGCTGCTGCCTAAATAATCAGCAGGTAAGCGGCTTGATACGCTGCAACAGCGTGGCTATTGGCTCCGGCAACTGGCATTTGATTAGATTAAAAGGTGTAATAGCGAAGCGTGCAAGTCTCCGACTTCGACTATTATCTGCCCGAAAATCTGATCGCCCAGCAACCGCTGCCGGAGCGGGACGCAGCCCGCATGCTGCACCTTGCGGGCATATCGAGCGGACATCCTGAAATTGTGGACCGCCAGTTTCGGAAATTTCCCGTGCTGCTTCGCCCCGATGACCTGCTGATCTTTAACAACACCCGGGTATTACCGGCGCGGATGTTTGCTTCGCGCCGCGGAGTCAGGGCGGAGAAATTAAGCGGCCGCAATCCCGCTTCGCGCGACTTCTTACAGGGCCAGGTTGAGGTCATGCTGACCCGCCGCACCGGACAAAATGAATGGCAGGCCCTGGTGCGTCCGGGACGCAAGGTGGGCGTGGGCGAGGTGCTGACCTTTCACGGGAGCGCCGCGCTGCAAGCCGAGGTGATGGCGCGCGGCGAATTTGGCGAGCGCACGCTGCGCTTCAGCCGCGGACGCGATGGTTCCGCCGATTCCGTCCGCACACCCATGACTGACGCCGACTTCTATGCCGCGATAGAGCAGCTCGGCCACATCCCTTTGCCTCCGTACATTCACCGCCAAGATCAGGCGGCCGATCGCGAGCGCTACCAGACGGTATTCGCCAGCCAGCGCGGCGCGGTAGCTGCGCCCACGGCAGGATTGCATTTCTCCGCGCGCATCCTCGACGAGATTCGCGCACGCAACATCGAAACCGCTGAAGTTACCTTGCACGTGGGCCTGGGGACGTTTCAGCCGGTCCGCGTGGGTCGCGTCGAAGACCACAAGATTCACGGCGAGTCTTACAGCATCTCCGCTGACGCGGCGCACAAGATCAATGCCGCCATGGCTTTGGGACGGCGCGTGGTTGCCGTGGGCACCACTACCGTGCGCACCCTGGAAGCGGCCGCAGCCGCGGCACTTCCACTCCAGGCAGGCGACGCCGAGGCCGGCATTTTTATTTATCCCGGGTACCAGTTCAAGGTGGCGGGGGCCATGCTGACCAACTTCCATCTTCCCCAATCCACCCTGCTCATGCTGGTCTCGGCATTCGGCGGACGCGCAGCCGTGCTCGCCGCTTATCGCCATGCCGTAGCCCACGAATATCGCTTCTATTCCTACGGCGACTGCATGTTTATCGAATAAGCGGGCTAAGCCTGGCGCTACTCTCCGCCGAAACGAAATCTGAGACCGGCGCGGAAATTGGCTTTCAGCGCGGGATATCCGGCAGCCTCTTCATAGCGTTTATTGAGGGCATTTTCCACGTTCAGGTAGCCGGTGACATGGTGGGTGATTGCGTACCATCCGCCGAGATCGAGGCGTGCATAGCCTGCGGCGTGATCGACGCCCAATCCGGAGAAGTCGGAATCAGTGCGCCTGCCGATGAAGGTAGCGGCCGCATCACTGCCCCAGCGCGATCGGATGTAGTTCAGCGCCATGTTGCCGGAATGGCGGGGACGCCGCAACAAGGGCTGCCCTTCGGCCAGCAGAGGATCAAACGCCAGCGGTGATTTCAATATCTGCGTCGAGGTATAGGTATAGCTGCCATCAAAACTAAGTGAAACCGAAGGCCGGGTGTGGATCTCGAACTCGGCGCCATGGGCCAGCGCCTGGTTGACGTTCACGTATTGGCCTTCGAAGAAAATAGGGGCGGGAACCGTGAGGGTACTGAAGGCGATCTGGTTGCGGAAGAGGTTGTTGAAATACTGCGCGGAAAGCCATGCCTTGCCGCCAAACAAAGACTGCTGCACCCCGGCTTCGAGCGAACGATTCTCTTCCGGCTTCAATTTCAGGTTGGGGATAACGATGAACCCGCCGCCGCTGCCCGCTGATTCTTCGAGGCGAGGCTCCTTGATGCCGCGGCCATAGGCAAAGCGCAGATGGGTTCCCGACAAAACGTCGCCGCCGCGAAACACCAGCAAGCTGCCGGCCACGTGGGGCACTCCTACGTTGCCAAAGCTTTCGTTGTGCACAAAGCGGGCGCCTCCCACCACTGACAGGCGCTTCCAGGTCAGCAGTTGCTGGGCATAAGCGGCATGGTTACGCCGCAGCCCGTGAGTGGGCGCGGTAGGGTCGCCGACAAAACCGTTTTCGTCTTCGAAGTTATAGCCGAATGTGGAGCGCGCCCAGGTGCGCGGGGCGAACTCTCCGCGATAGTCGAGGCCTGCGCGGTTGATGTGGGCAATGTCGGAGAAGGGAAAATCCAGCGGTCCAAACAGCGGCGAGACGCGGCCGACGTCGTTAAAGCTGTCGACGTTTTGGCGACGGTGGTTGTATTCAAATACGCTGAAGTGATGCTGCCATTGTGACGGCGCAGAGACGCTAAGCTCCGCGCTGGCCAGAAAATTGTTTTGCCGCGCGCGCTGGTCGGTGTCCGGAGTCAGCAGCGGCTGGCCGCCAAAATTCCAATAGGACTGCACCCCGGTGCGGCTGTTGGAATGGCGCAGATGAACCCGCAAATCGGCGTGCGGCCCCATCTGCACCCCGGCGTTCGCGCCCTGCGAAGAGTTGGAATACTGGTCGTTGACTCCCTGGCCCTCGGTATTGGTCTGGTCGCCGAAGAGGTTGTAGTCAAAGCGGCCCAGGATGCCCGCCAGAGACGCGTAACCGCGCGCCGTGGAAAATGTTCCGCCCTCGGCGCCGAACTTTACCTCTGGACTTCGCGTGCGCCCGATCGCCGTAAAAAATTGCAGCACGCTGGTCATGGCGTCGGAGCCGTACAGCGTGCTCTCCGCGCCGCGCACAAATTCGACGCGATCGACGGCGGTCAACGGCACCACTCCAAAATCAAACGTCCCGCCAGGATCGTTGACCGTGACTCCATCCACGATCACCTTGTTATAGCGGGAATCGCCGCCGCGCACGAACAGCGAGCTCTGGCCGCCGCGCCGGCCCGCGTTGTTGATTACCGCGCCGGGCAGGAAGCGGATGGCGTCATCAGCCGCCAACGGCTGTCGAACCTCGAGGGTCGGCTCATCAATGGTGCTCACCGCCGCGCCGCTTTCCTGAACCGGCACCGCGGTCTGGGTCGCAGTCACCACCACGGTCTGGGCGATGGTCGCGAGCACAAGCGAAATCTCTACCGGCGGAGGCGTGTCGTTCATGACCTGCACCGTAACTTCCTGCGGAGCAAACCCGGGAGCGAACACTTGCAACAGGTAGCTGCCGGGTTCGACCTGGCGGAAGATCGCGGTTCCGGAGGCCGAGGTCGTTTCCAGCGCGGAAGTGATGTGTTCGCCGCTGATCAAGCTGACGCGGGCGTCGGCCATCGCGGCCGATTGCGGGTCATTGACCTGGACTGTGAGATCAGCGGCGGCGGCCGCAAGGGTGAGAAATAAAACGAGGGAGAAGCTGAAAAATATCCGCATGAATCCTCCTGAGCGCGCGAGCAGGGGTTGGTGTTGCGGTTCACGCCGGTCTCCTGGCTTGCGAGCCGGGGACCAACTTCATCCCCTGATCGGCCCGGCCTTCCCATGACATCGGTCACGGTGGCCTGGGCCGTACAACCCTCGCTTACAGTTGCGCGGCAGCGCGGGAATTACACCCGCTTCCCTGTCCTCGTAAAAGGACGCATGAACCAAATTCAAAATGCAAAGAACTGGTGAACCATCTTCCTTCGAAAAAGGAGAGAAATGAAGCGTACTTGCGTACGCTTTTCCTGTCAACGCGGCCGCGAGCCTTTGCCAGGATGGGGCTGCAAATCGCCCGATTGCCGGGGATCGGAAAACAGGTGCTGCTCGGCCCGCTCGCGCGCGCGATCCATCGATTCCTGCAGCTCGACGTGCAGGGCCTGCAGCGCTTTTTCGTTGACGTCGCGGGGCACTCGAATGGCCTTGCTGACTTGCACCACCGCCCGCGAAAACGGCTTGGGAATCATGAACCCGTCCCAGGTGTTGAGCGTCCACGGATTTTTCAGACTGATATGCAAGCAGAAGATCGGAAGCTGGGTATGGCTGGCCAGCAGCAGCGGTCCGGCTTTGGCGACGTCGCGCGGGCCCCGCGGGCCATCGATGGTGAAGGCCACGCTGTGCACCGCCTCAAGCTCGCGGCGCAGGCCGCGCAGCGCCATCAATCCTCCGCGCGAACTGGACCCGCGCACCGCGCGGAAGCCCATGCGCTCGATGATTCCCGCAACATACTCGCCGTCGCCGCTGCGGCTGGTCATGACCGCGATGCCACAATCGCGGTACTGGTATGCGGCGGGGATCAGGCAGCGGTGCCAGAAACAATAGATGGCGGGCTCGCCCGAATAAATCGGCGGCATTTCGCCTTCGACCGACGCGCTGTAGCGCAGGGTCGAACCCAGCAGACGGATAAGAAGAGAGCCCATCCATCCCACCAGCCACATAGCGGCCGCGCGCGCCTGCGCTGGAAAACCACCCGGTTTTTCGCTGCCGGCTTCGTCGGTCACGTCACGATTGTAATTTAGGGATAAGCCCTAAACCGGCGGACGTGTTCTCAGGAGTACTTCAGCCATTTCACGATCTCGGGCAGGGTGGGCCGCTTGCCGTACATGAGAATGCCCACGCGGTAGATGCGCGAGCACAGCAGCAGCAATCCGTAGGTGGTGATCAGCATGATGAAAATGCTGAGAGCGATTTGCCATGCCGGCGCGGCGTTGGCCAGGATGCGGACGAACATCAGCACCGGGGTGCAGAAGGGCACCAGCGACATCCACACCGCCACCGGCGCGTTGGGCTGGCGGATCACAAACATCATCATGGTGATGGAAACGACCAGCGGCAGAATGACGATGAACTGCATCTGCTGCGCCTCCTGCTCGGAATTGACCATGGCCCCCAGGGCGGCGCACATCGCGCTGTACAGCAGATAGCCCAGCAAAAAGAAGATGGCGAAAAATATGCCGGCGGTGGGCGACAGCCCGATCTCCAGCGGGGTTCCGTGCGGCATCAAGGCGATTCCCGGGCCCAGGACAAGCGCTCCCATGGTGGCCCATATCAGGATCTGGGTAATGCCCACCGCGCCCACGCCCACGATCTTGCCGGCCATCAGCTCTTTGGCGGTGACCGCCGACAACATGACTTCCATCACCCGCGAAGTTTTTTCTTCGAGCACCGAACGCATCACCATGATGCCGTACATCAGCACGGTCACATATAGCATCACCACCAGCATGATGGTGGTGAGCAGGGTGGCGACTTCGCTCGATTTCTTGGTCTTGCCCTTGTCGATCTGCACCGCGTCCATTTCCAGCGGCTTCAGCAGCTCGGTGACCTCGACATCGGTCATGCCGCGGTTGCGCAGGGTCTGCCGCAGCAGCGCGTCGCGCAGGCCGTTGCGCAGCACTTCAATTTCCACGAAATCATTGGTCTGGCGGGCGCTGTATACCACCTTGCGGCTGGCGATGGCGGCATCGGTGGCCCAGATGTATCCATCAATTTCTTTGGAATCAACCTGCTGGTTGAGGTGCGCGCGTTGTTCTTCGGTGGGCGCCGGCAGCAGGTCAACCTGGTAATCGAAGCCGAGGTTCTTGCCTCCTGCGGAGAGCTGCTTCTGGGCTTCGGCGCCGAATTTGGCGTTGTCTGCCGCAATCAACAGGTGCCGCCTGCCCCCGCTTTTTTTCATGGCCAGCAGGCTGGGCAGAACCGAGGTGGCCGCCATCAACAGCGGGAACATCAGGGTGAAAATAACGAAGGCCTTGGTGCGCACCCGTTCGAGGTATTCCCGCTTCACGATGAGCCAGATGTTATGCATCAGATTTGCCGATCACGTCGATGAAAATATCTTCCAGGTTCTTGCCGTACTTTTCCTGAATAGGTTTCAAAGGCCCCGCCAGCACCGCCTTGCCATGGTTCACCAGGCAGATTGAATCGCACATTTTTTCCACCTGGTCCATGCGATGGGTGGAGAACAGGATGGTCTTGCCGGCTTTGCGCTGGTCCAGCAGCACGTTTTTCAGCAGCGCCGAGTTGATGGGATCGAGGCCGGAAAAAGGCTCATCCATGATGATCAGGTCGGGGTCATGCACCATGGCGGCGATGAACTGCACCTTCTGCTGCATGCCCTTGGAGAGCTCTTCCACCCGTTTCTGCAGCCAGTCGGTAAGGTCCAGTTGCTCGCACCATTTCCGGGAGCGCGCCGCGGCGTCGGTGGCCGAGACGCCGTGCAACTCCGCCATCAACACCAACTGGTCGATCACTTTCATCTTCCGGTATAACCCGCGTTCTTCGGGAAGGTAGCCGATGCGATGCAGATGCTTGCGCTCAAAGGGCTGGCCGAAAATCTGGATCGACCCCGAATCCGGCGCGGTGATGCCGATCATCATGCGGATGGTGCTGGTCTTGCCGGCCCCATTAGGCCCCAGCAGGCCAAAGATGGTGCCGGGAGAGATGGAGAATGACAGGTCGTCCACCGCCACGAATTTCCCATAAGCCTTGCGGACGTGCGCGATATCGACCGTTGGCATCGCCAATAGTTGTATTGCGCGCCGCTCTGCTATGTCAATTGGGGCGGAGAATTCTGAGAACCGCATCTGCCCGCCTGATATTCTGCCATTCGTGCTGCAACTCGATACCGAGGTCAAATTCGTCAAGGGAGTGGGCCCGCGGGTGGCCGAATGGCTGCTCACCAAGGGCATCATAAACGTCGAAGACCTGCTCTATTACCTTCCCTTCCGATATGAGGACCGGCTCAACCCGCGCAGCATCGCCGAGTTGCGGCCGGGTGAGACTGCCAGCATCATCGCCGAAGTTCGCGGGGCCGCGCTGCTTCGCACCCGCCGCATGCCCATCTTCGAGATGACCGCCGGACAGGGCATCACGTCGATCACCTGCACCTGGTTTCACGGCAGCTATCTTCGCGACGTGTTCAAGCCCGGCCAACGGGTCGCGCTGTATGGCCGCGTGGAAGCCCATAAAGCGCGCCGCGGACTGCAGATGATTCAGCCGCAGTTTGAAGTTCTGGGTGAGATTGACCCGGCGGAACCCGAGACCGCGGAAGCGGCGGTCACCATGGAAGTTGGCCGCATCGTGCCCATCTATGAATCGGCGGCCAGCCAGAAACTCAACAGCCGGTGGTTTCGGCGCACGATTTACTCGGCGCTCAGTAACCTGGCGCCGGAAATTCCCGACGGAATTCCGCGTGCCATTCGCGCCCGGCTGGCCTTGTTACCGCGGCGCCAGGCTTTTGCCCAGGCCCACTTTCCCGAGGTGGGTGAAAGTTTTTCGCAGTTGCAGGCGGCGCGCACCCCCGCGCACTTGCGGTTGATCTTCGAAGAATTGTTTTTTCTGCAGGTGGGTCTGGAGTTGAAGCGGCGCCGCATGCGAGCCCGCAACGGCATTTCATTCAGCCTGGAAGGCAGCGGCGAAGCAGCTTCTCCCAGTCACATCCGCAACGCGCTCAAGAAAATTCTGCCCTTTCATCCCACCGCCGCGCAGAAGCGAGTGCTCAAAGAGATTGCCCACGACATGAAGGATTCCGCGCCCATGCGCCGACTCCTGCAGGGAGACGTTGGGTCGGGAAAGACCATCGTGGCCCTGCAGGCGGCGGTCATTGCCATTGAAAACGGATACCAGGTCGCGTTGATGGCGCCCACCGAAATCCTGGCGACGCAGCATTATCTTTCGGCGCGGCGAATCCTGGAAAACGCGGGGTATCGCATTTCGCTGCTTACCGGCTCGCTCGAAGAGGACCGCAAGCGCGGCGTCCGCCATCGCATTTCCGTGGGCGACGTGCAACTGGCGGTGGGCACCCATGCCCTCATCCAGGACAAGGTCGCGTTCTCCAGGCTGGGTCTGGTAATCGTCGATGAGCAGCACCGCTTCGGCGTGATGCAACGGCTGCGCCTGATGAAGAAGACCGCGGGCGGCGAGCCCGATGTGCTGGTGATGACCGCCACTCCGATTCCGCGCACGCTCGCGCTCACTCTTTACGGAGACCTCGACGTGAGCATTCTCGATGAATTGCCGCCGGGGCGCACTCCCATCGTCACCACCCGGGTAGCGGACGATCAGTCGGAGGAGACGTGGGAACTGGTGCGCGAACAGGTGGCGGCGGGCAGGCAGGCCTATGTCGTGTACCCGGTGATTGAAGGCGACAGCGAGGACCATCCTGAGCTGGAATTTCCCGAGACCGAAGCCATCGCCAAGCCGGTTACGGTGACGCCGGCCACCGATGAGGCCACCCGAAGCAAGACCGGTTTGAAAGCGGCGATGCAGATGTATGAAAAGCTGCGCAAGAAAATCTTTCCCAGCCTGCGTGTGGGCTTGATTCACGGACGTCTTGATGCCGACGAGAAGGACCTGGTCATGCGCAGCTTTCAGCGCGGCCAGTTGGATGTTCTCGTGGCCACCACGGTGATTGAGGTGGGGGTTGACGTTCCCCATGCCAGCATCATGGTGATCGAGCATGCGGAGCGCTTTGGGCTCTCCCAGCTTCACCAGTTGCGGGGCAGGATCGGTCGCGGGTCCGCGCGTTCGTACTGCGTGCTGATGACCGGCGGCAAAGTGTCGGTCGAAGCCGAGCAGCGGCTCGACGCCATGGTGCGCACCCAGGATGGTTTTGCCATTGCCGAATTGGACCTCGAGTTGCGCGGTCCCGGTGAATTTTTCGGGACCCGGCAGGCAGGCATGCCGGGGTTTCGCGTGGCCAACCTGCTGCGCGACCGGGAAATCCTGGAACTGGCCAGGACGGAGGCGGCAAAACTGGTGGCAGGCGTCGACCCCGAAATTTCGCGGCAGGATGTGGTGGTCGTCATGGACCACCTCAAAGCCAACTGGCAGCGCCGCTACGGTCTGGTCGAAGTAGGTTGATCGCCGCCACCCAGGTCAAGGTGTACGCGGAAAAATAAACCGGGAGAGTAAAATTTCACTGGTGAAGAGCGCCAAACTTCCATCTCGAAAGCCCAGGCCAGTTCCGCATCGAGCGGGGAAGGCCGCAGCGGTTTCGGCGGCCACTTCTAACGCCGGCCTCTTTCGCCTGCTGCCTTCGATCGATTCGCTGCTGCAGTCGGAAGAAATTGTGCAGATCGCGCGGCACGAAGGAAAGGCGCTGGCCTTAGCGGGGTTACGCAACATTCTTGCGACGCTGCGCAACCAAATTTCCAGCGGCGCCATCCGCGACGCGACCGCGCTCGATCTGGCATTGCACGGCGTCCCCGAAGCGTTGCAGCGAGAGTTGCAGCAGACTCTGGATTACTCTTTGCGGCCAGTCATCAACGCCACCGGCGTGATCCTGCACACCAACCTGGGCCGGGCGCCGCTGTCACCGGAAGCGTTGCGGCGCATCACCGCGGTCGCCGGTGCGTATTCCAACCTGGAATTTGATCTGGATTCAGGCGAGCGCAGCCGCCGCGACGTGCATCTGCAGAGATTGTTTTCCCGCATCCTGGAAGAAGATCAACCTCCCGCAACGCGGAGCGCCCCGAAGAAAGCCGCCCCGCAAACCGTGGTGGTGAACAACTGCGCGGCGGCGGTGATGCTGGCCCTGAACTCGCTGGCCGAAGGCGCCGAGGTGATCGTTTCGCGGGGCGAACTGGTGGAGATCGGCGAATCGTTCCGCATTCCTGACATCATGGCCAAAGCCGACGTGATCCTGCGCGAGGTGGGCGCCACCAACCGAACCCGCATCGCCGATTACAAGCGCGCGATCAACGACAAGACCAGGCTGCTGTTGCGGGTGCACCGCTCCAACTTTGCCATCACCGGGTTTACCGAGCAGCCATCGCTGCAGGAACTCGCGGGACTGGCGGTGCGGCACAACCTCCCATTGATGGAAGACCTCGGCGGTGGCGCATTGTTAAATCCCGCAAGCCTGGGAATCACCGGGGAATCGGGAGTAAGCGACAGCCTGCGCGCCGGCGTTTCGGTGGTCACCTATAGTGGGGACAAGCTGATGGGAGGCCCGCAAGCCGGCATGATCAGCGGCCGGGCGGACCTGGTGGCGAAAATCCGCGGCAATCCCATGTTTCGCGCCCTGCGCGTGGACAAGCTCACCAGCGCGGCCTTGGAGGCGACCTTGATGAGCTATCTCCGAGGCGATCACAACGCAATTCCGGCACTGCGCATGATGCGTCTCCCGGCGGAAGAAATTGGATCGCGCGCGCAAAACCTCGCGGCCCGATTGGTTGCCGCCGGCGAGCACTATGAAGTCGAACTTCTGAACGGCGAATCGGTCATCGGCGGCGGGGCTGCCCCCGATGCCACCCTGCCCACCCGCCTGCTGGCGCTCACATGCAAGGGATTCACCGCCAACCAAATCGCTGCTCGCCTGCGAAAGGCAGACCAGAACTCAACGCCGGTGATCGCCCGCGTACTCGATGGCAGGCTCGTGCTGGATCTGCGCACGGTTTTCCCCGAGCAGGATGAGTTGCTGGCTGCGGCGCTGCTCGCCTTGAATCTTCCTTAGCAGAAGTAATTCTCCCAACCGTGGCCACTATTTACACCATCGGACATTCCACCCGGGAACTGGCTGATTTTGTCGCCTTGCTTTTTTCCCACGAAATCAAAATTCTGGTGGATATCCGCTCGCTCCCGGGATCACGGCGAATGCCGCATTTCAATCTCGATGCGCTGCAACAGTCGCTTCCGCAAGCCGGGATCGAATACGTCTGGGAAAAAGATCTGGGCGGTCGCCGCCGGAAGCAGCAGTTGCCGTTGCCGCTGCTGGAGGCGCTGGGCATCGACGGGTCGCAATCTCCCAACGACGCGCTGCGTAATACCGCATTTCGCAATTACGCCGATTACATGCTGACCCCCGCCTTCACCGCCGCAATTGGGCGCCTGCTGAAGCTCGCCGAACGCGAGCGCACCGCCATCATGTGCGCCGAGAGCGTATATTTTCGCTGCCACCGCATGCTGGTTTCCGACTACCTGGCCGCTCACGGGCACACCGTCCTGCACATTACCGGTCCGGGAAAACCAGCCGCGCATAAAATGATGGCCGAGGCCCGGCTGGAAGACGGCTTGCTGCTGTACCGCGATCCGCAAATTTCGCTGTAACTGGCACGCCCAACTTCTGAAAGAATGATGACTATGCACGATCAACCCATCGCCAACCCGGAATCGCCTGAGCTGCCGCTGGCGGCATGGCAGGACACCGCAGCGGGCAAGTCCGACGGCTATTATCACCCCGAGCTCCACGAGTTCGTATTGCGCTACGAAGATGTGCGCAAGGCAGCGTCGCCCGCTGCCGCGCTGATGGATTTTCTGGAAAGCACCTATGCCGCGAGCGCGAACGCGGGCAAGTGGGACCGCGCCAACCTGGAGCGCACCCCGCAGAAGTAGTGCGGGGGGGAAAGTTTGCATGATCGTAGGCACCGGCATCGACATCACCGAAGTAGCACGGGTGCGCCAGTTGATTGAGCGCTACGGCCCGCGATTTTTGCAGCGCATCTTTACCGAGTCCGAAATTAAATATTGTTCCGCCAAGCGTAATGACACGGAGCGTTTCGCCGCGCGCTTTGCCGCTAAAGAAGCCGCCTCCAAGGCTCTGGGCACCGGCATTCGCCAGGGAGTGAGCTGGAAACAGATGGAAGTGGCCCACCTGCCTGGCGGCAGGCCGACCCTGCGTTTCAGCGGCACGGCTGCCGCCATTTTTGCGCGCCTGGGCGGCCGCCAGGTATCGCTCTCCCTGTCCCATACCGCCGACCATGCCATCGCCCAGGTCGTCCTCGAAGACTAGGGTCTGGGCAGCACCGGCGCATCATCCGGAATTCTCCGCTCGAACTGACGGGAATTCCCGGCTTTTGTTATCATTCCTCCTACCATTGGAGGACTTGTGCCTAGCCAGAAGGAAGTGAAGTGGTCTGAGCTCCGCGTTGGCGTTACCGTCGTCTTCGCCACGATTGTGCTGGGTATTCTCATCCTGTTGATGAGCGGAAGCACCGGTCTCTTCTCCAAGAAACTCACCCTGATCGCATACTTCGATAATGCCGGCGGCCTGCGCAAGGGCGCTCCCGTGCAACTGGAAGGTGTGACCGTGGGCAACGTCAAAGACATCCGCATCGTGGCCGGCCGGCCGCTGGAGCCGGTGCAGGTGATCATGCGCGTGGGCAACAAGTACGCCGATCACATTCGCAAGGATTCCTCCGCCTCCCTGAGCACCGCCGGAGTTCTGGGCGAAACTTTTGTGGATATCGAAAGCAAGCTGGCGCAGGGACCGCCGGCGGTGACTGGCGATACCCTCAAGGCCATCGGCAAGGCCGATATTTTCGACATGGTGAAATCCGGCCAGGGCACCCTGCAGAACATGGATACCCTGCTCAAGCGGCTGGATCGCATCGTGTTCAAAGTTGAGAACGGCGAAGGCTCCGTGGGCAAGATCCTCAACGATCCCGAGCTCTACAACCGAATCAACACCCTGGTTTCACAGTTGCAAAGCACGGTTGATGAGGTCACGCACGGCAAGGGCAGCATCGCCAAGCTGATCAATAATGATGACCTGTACCAGCGGGTGAACGCGTCCATCATCAAGCTCGACCGCGTCATTGACGGCGTGGACCAGGGCAAGGGCACGGTGGGCAAGCTGATGAAGGATCCCGCGCTCTATAACCAGTCGCAGGAAACCATCTCCAAGGCCAATAAGTTGATGGATGACATCAACGCCGGCAAGGGGACGATCGGCCGGCTGGCAAAAGATGATGCCCTCGCCCGAAAACTCGAAAGCACGGTGGACAAGCTCAACGCTATCGCCGACCAGATCAACTCCGGCCAGGGATCAGCCGGCAAGATCATTCGCGACCCGTCTCTCTACAACAACGCCGACCAGATGCTGGTGGAGACGCGAAGCCTGATCAAGGCCCTGCGCGAAGACCCCAAGAAATATCTGACCATTCATTTCAAGGTTTTTTGATTGGGGATTCGTTGTTTGGGTGGTAGCGAACTTCAGAGCCTGTTTCACAGCTGAATTATTTGGGAAGTCAGTTTGTTTTTCGGTGGAAGCAGCGGACTTCAGTCCGCTGAATGAAGTTCTTTGTGATTTGGGCTTTAGCCCCGGTGGAGAGTGCTGTCATCACGGTGAACAGCGGCGGGTTGCATTCTTTGATTACGCAAAAGCTCAAACTCGAAAGCAAGTGTGGCCTTTCATTTTCAGGCTGGTATTTGATTCTCGCCCCCGCGGCTAAAGCCGATTAAGTAAGGACTTCTTATTCGCAGGCTGAAGCCTGCTGCTTCCACGAAGAACAAGAGCGGGTAATTGGCACAAACTCTGAAGCCCGCGGCTTCCACCCGAAAAGCAATCTGATCAAACCCGCATGAGCACCCTGGCCATCCCCGCCACCGGCAAGTACGAGGTCGTCATCGGCCTCGAAGTTCACGTCCAGTTGCTCACCGCCAGCAAGATTTTTTGTTCCTGCTCCACCCAATTTGGCGCGCCGCCCAACAGCAACGTGTGCCCGGTCTGCCTGGGCCTGCCGGGTGCGCTGCCGGTGCTCAACCAGCGGGCGGTTGAATTTGCGGTGCTGGCAGCCATGGCGCTGAATTGCGAGGTCCACGAGACGTCGATCTTTGCGCGCAAGAATTATTTCTACCCCGACCTGCCCAAGGGATACCAGATCTCGCAGTTCGATAAACCTCTGGCTGAACACGGGTACGTGGACATCGTGGTGGACCAGCAGTCCAGGCGCATCGGCGTCACCCGAGTGCATCTCGAGGAAGATGCGGGCAAGAGCGTGCACGAGGGGTTCCGCGATTCCGCGACCACCACCTACATCGATCTGAACCGCAGCGGCGTGCCGCTGATCGAAATCGTCAGCGAGCCCGACATGCGGTCTCCCGCGGAAGCGTTTGAATATCTCACGCGGCTGAAGGAAACCATTTCCTACACCAGGGTGAGCGATTGCAATATGGATGAGGGTTCTCTGCGCTGCGACGCC
>JBBSHD010000003.1:0-21841 GCA_038253455.1 Terriglobales bacterium
GTACCCGGAAAAGAAAGTTGAAAAGATCTTTGACCTGATTCACCAGTTTGCGGGCTACGGTTTCAATAAGTCCCATTCCGCCGCGTATGCGCTGCTGGCTTTTCAGACCGCATACTTGAAGACCCATTTCCCGGTGGAATTCATGGCGGCGCTGCTGACCTCGGAGACCGGCAATACCGACAGCGTGGTGAAGTACATCAACGAATGCCGGGAGATGGGCATTCCGGTGGAACCGCCCGACATCAACGTGAGCGACGCCAATTTCACCCCGCACGGTTCGGCCATCCGCTTCGGGCTGGCGGCGGTGAAAAACGTGGGCCGGGCGACGATCGACGCGGTGCTGGCAGTGCGCGCGCGAGATGGAAAATTTGCATCCATCTTCCAGTTTTGCGAGAAGGTGGATTCGCGCATGCTCAACAAGCGGGTGCTGGAATCGATGGTCAAGAGCGGCGCCATGGATTCGCTGGGCCGCCGCGCACAGCTGATGGCGGTACTCGATCGCGCCATCGAACAAGCGCAGAAGAAACAGCGCGACGCCGATTCCGGACAGCATGGCTTGTTCGGGGTCTTCCAGCAGGAAACCGGCCCTACGCCGGATCTTCCCCTCGTTCCCGACTGGGACGAAAGCCAGCGCTTGAGCTTTGAAAAAGAGGTGCTGGGGTTCTTCATCACCGGCCATCCGTTGGAAAAGTATGCGTCCAAGCTGCAAGAATTTCGCGCGCTCACTTTGCAGGAGATTTGCGACATCAAGATCGGCACCGGCAAGGATGAGATCGTCACCGCCGGGGTCCTCAGCGGCCTCAAGGTGATGAAGTCGCGCAAGGGCGAGATGTACGCGCAGGGAATGCTGGAGGACATGACCGGCAAGGCGGAGATCGTGGTCTTTCCCGAGGCCTACCGGCGGCTGGCCGACAAACTGAAGCTGGATGTGCCCATCCTGGTGCGGGCGGCGGTGCGGGTGGAAGAGGATGCGGCGCCCAAGCTGATGATCGCGCAGATCACCGCGCTGCAGGATGCGGAGCCCAAGATGGCGCGGTCACTGCGCATCCGGCTGTCGCTGGAAAGCGCAAACGAGGCCACGGTGGACGCGCTGCATAGTATTTTCAACGAGCGCAAGGGCGAAGCCAGCGTGTTGTTTGACCTCGATCGCGCCGGGGAGTTTATGGTGGTGATGGAAGCTGAAGGCTATAATGTCCATCCCGACCGGGCATTTGTTGAGCGTGTGGAAGAAGTATGCGGCCGGGGCTGCGTGCGAGTCATCGAGTAACGGAATCCAGATCTAGTGGCCAATCCTAAAGAAGATCGGATCGATTCGGCGGCAGCGGCCGCCAGGGCGCAGCGCGATCTCGAGATCATCGAGGGGCAGATCGCCGAACTGGAGACTGTGGCCGCGGGCAATCCTGAAGCCGCCGGCAAGCTTAAAAAACTGCACAACCAGGTGGAAGATCTGCGCGGCGAGCTCGAAGCCCAGCGCAGCGCGTGGCAGAAGACCGAGCTGGCGCGCCACAACCAGCGGCCTTACACGCTGGATTACATCCAGCATATTTTCACCGGATGGAGCGAGATCCACGGCGACCGGAGTTTCGGCGACGACCCTGCCCTGGTATGCGGAATGGCTTTATTTCACGGAGACGAAGTAATGGTGATTGGCCATCAGAAGGCCCGCGAGACCAAACAAAAGGTCTATCGCAACTTTGGCATGCCCAACCCTGAAGGCTATCGCAAGGCGCTGCGGGCGATGCACATGGCGGAGAAATTTAACCGTCCTATTCTTACTTTTGTGGATACGCCGGGGGCTTTCCCCGGCCTGGGGGCCGAAGAACGCGGCCAGGCCGAGGCGATCGCGCGGAACCTGCGGGAGATGTCACGCATACGCGTTCCCATCATCGCCACCATCACCGGCGAGGGAGGCAGCGGAGGCGCGCTGGCGATCGCGGTGGCCGATCGCGTGCTGATGATGGAAAATTCGGTGTACTCGGTGATCACGCCGGAGGGCTGCGCTTCCATCATGTGGCACGATTCTTCAAAGAAGGAACTGGCGGCGCAGGCGCTGCGCATTACCTCCTCAGACCTGAGCGCGTTGGGCTGCATCGACGAAATTATCGCCGAGCCTGAAGGCGGAGCCCACACCGATCACGAAGCCGCCGCGCGCCTGGTGGAAGCTTCGCTGGAGCGCAACCTCAACGAGTTGAAGGGCCGCAGCGGCGATGAGCTCGTCAATACCCGTTACGCAAAATTCCGCAAGATGGCGCAATTCTTCACCGAATGACACTGCCGCGGCGCTTCGAACTTCCTCTCTCGCAGATATGAAACTCCCAGGAAAAAGCATTACCGCTCAGGCTTGCTGCCGTGTGGATCTGGCAGGCGGCACCCTCGACATCTGGCCGCTCTACCTCTTCCATCCCGGCGCGGTGACGGTAAATTTCGGCGTGACCATCATGACCTCGTGCCGGATCACCGAGCTTCCGGGCAAACGGATCCACTTGCGCTCGATCGATACCAGCGCGGAAGACCGGTTCGCGGGAATGAGCGAGCTGCTGGCGGCCAGAAAATATAACCATGCAGTGGGCGCGTATTTGGCGCGGTTCTTCATGCCGGAGCGCGGGTTCCTGCTGGAAACCAATTCGCAGTCTCCGGCGGGAGCGGGAATCTCGGGGTCATCCGCGCTGATGATCTGCACCACCGCCGCCCTGGCCAGGTTCTGTGACGTGAAGCTGTCACGCGGCGCGATCCGCCAGATTGCCCAGAACGTTGAGGCGCAGGTGATCAACGTCCCCACCGGATGCCAGGATTATTTTCCCGCTTTATATGGCGGGGTCAATGCCATAGAGCTGCGGGTGGATGGCCTGCATCGCCACGCCATTGCGGTCCCGGCCGCCGAACTGGATTCGCGGTTTGTGCTGGCCTACACCGGCGCGCCCCGGCAGTCGGGGATTAATAACTGGGAGGTTTTCAAGGCCCACATTCATGGCGACCGCAGGGTCTTCCGCAATTTTGAACAGATTGGCGCAATTGCGCGCGCGATGCGGATTGCGCTGTCTGATTCCAACTGGGATGAGGTAGTCGACTGCATGAAGGAAGAGTGGCAGTTGCGGCGCACCAATGCACCCGGCATTTCCACCCCGGCCATTGAACAGATCATGGCGGCGGCAAAGCGCAATGGCGCGCTGGCGGCCAAGGTGTGCGGCGCGGGTGGGGGCGGGTGTGTGGTGCTCCTGGTGGAGCCAGGAGCTCGCGAGCAGGTGGCGGCGGCCATTATCGATAGTGGCGCGGGAGCTAGCATTCTGGAGTGCAAGGTGGCGCGGCGGGGGTTGGCGGTGGGTGTGGCCGGGGGCGTTTAATAGGAGTCAAACCAGAAGCAAGAGCTCGCTCCATGATGACAATGTTCAGGGCGTGTTCGCTTAACTGGATTTTACTCATTCAACTTCTATAGATCTGTGCGGATAATCTAAATCCAGTGCATTTTCAATGGCAATCGTTATGGCGCAATGCGGAGGGGCGCTTGCGGCCATTCTGGCGCTTCTGCCTGGCGGTTGCGCTCGGCCTGATCTTGCAAAAGATGGCTGCGGGAGTTGCCGCGGGTTTCGCGTGGGACCAGGTTTCCTTCGATGCGATCTTTCGTCCGCTGTGGGCATTTTCCATGCTGGGTGGATTCAGCCTCATGCTCCTGATGCTGGATAGAATTCCCGATCACCCGCTAACCCATATGGGCCTTGGGTTCGCCCGCCCATGGTTTCGTGAACTGCTGCGCGGGGGATTGATCGGCGCGGCTTTGATTGCGTCGTGCGTAATCGCCATTGCGGTGTTGGGCCGAATTTCTTTTGCCATCAAAGTGTGGCCGGGCAGCGCCGAGATGCTGCGGGTGAGCGCGTCGCAAATTTGGATCATCGCCACCGCCGCTCTGGCCGAGGAGGCCGCGTTTCGCGGGTACCCGTTCCAGCGGCTCTGTGATTCGATTGGCGGCTGGGGCGCCAGCGCCGTCCTCTCGCTGGGCTTCGGCCTGGTGCATCTGGCAAACCCTCAGGCCAGCCGCTGGGGATTCATCAATACCGTCCTGATCGGGATCCTTTTCTCGCTGATTTACCTGCGCACTCATTCCTTGTGGATGTGCTGGGGTATCCACTTTGCGTGGAATTTCATGCTGGGATTTGTGATCGGATTGCCGGTGAGCGGGACCACCGGGTTTGCGGCCTGGATTACATCGAACGCCAGCGGGCCGTACTGGCTGACCGGAGGGGCTTACGGCATCGAAGCCAGCCTGGTGTGCACCGTGGTGTGCCTGTCCGCGGTGGCGCTGATTTATTTTTACCTGCCGGGGCCCAAACCCGGCCGGAACGCTACTCAGGAGAGTTGATTCTTTTGGCCTTTCGATTAGCACCGGGTGTTCGCGTACTCGCTAATGACGACACCGGCCGCATCGTGGACGATTCCGGCGCGATTTATCAGGGCCAGTTCGACGGGGGGACCGTCATCTTTACCCGCGCGGATGAGACCAGGGAAATAGGTGCATGGATTGAGGGGACTCCGCAGGTGACGGGCATTCGCGGCGGCGGGGGCCTCACGGAGAAGTTCTCGTTCACTTTTTACAATCCGGGAGAGGGACAGACCCTCTACGCAAAGTTCGAATACCGCGGGTCGCTGCATGAAGCGGCGCGCGAGTTGAAGAATGCGGGGTTCCGCCTGAGCGCGGCCGACCAACTGCTGAATTTCTTCCAGATGATGGATAGTCCCAACGTGCTTAACTTCAGGACTGCCGGCGATCGCAAAACCGGCCGTGATTCCAGCCATGCGGTGATTCATGCGGGCCGGCTCAGCCTGGACCGCACCTATGACGTGCCGGTCACAGGAAACATTCACACCGGCGAGACCAACCCGCGCCGCAACCTGTGGAGACATCTTCGCCGGCAGTAAAACGCCGCGGGGCGAGTGGATCGAGCGAAAATCAGTTCACGCTAACAGTTGCATTTCTCCTCAAAAGGGCGAATCATCGGGTCAAAGGACATGAGCGGGTTCCCTATGAAATCGCCGGGCATGCAGGCCTCACTTGCCGCGTTCGTTCTTGCTTCATTCTCGTGCACCGCGTTGGCGCTGGGCGGCGCTGATGCGACTCGTGCTGATAAGGGCGGGGTTCATGTTATAGGAAACACCGCCGGCGCTCTTCCGCATCCGCCGCATCCGGCCGTTATTCTTTCATCAACTCCGATGAGCCCGCGAACGCGGGTGGAAATGATCCGCTTGCTCAGCGCGGAATATGCCTACGCCAAAATGGCCCTGCCCATGGGCGAAAAGGGCCTGGTGCTGAAAGTGGATGGAGAATTTTCGCCGCACGGCAGCGAGCTCAACCAGGCGCTGGTGCAGCAGGGAACCGCCGCCCACCTGGGCGAGCGCATCCAGATCACGAACGTTGAGTTCAAGGGCCACAACATTCTTTTCGAGGTCAACGGGGGCCCGCGCAAAAAGACGAAATGGTACCAGCGCATCGAGGTGGGAGGCATGGGCGGTATGACGCCGATCACGCCTCAGGACCCTAACGCGCAGGCGGTGCACGGTTCCTCGGTGTTGCTGACGTTCGACAAGTTCGTCCCCGAAATGACGCTGGCGGAGATGAAGCAAATCCTGCTGCCGGTGTTTGATTTCAGCTTGAAGTCGGCTGCCCAGGCCTATTCCGACATGATGCCTCCGAAGATTCGCGCGGCGCTCAAGAACCACGAGGTGTTGGTGGGAATGAACCGCGAGATGGTGCTCAACTCCAAGGGACGCCCGCCGCACAAGGTGCGCGAACGCGACGGCCTGGTGGAGTATGAAGAGTGGATCTACGGCAATCCACCGGCGGATGTTGAATTTGTGCGTTTCGCCGGCGAGGAAGTGGTGCAGTTGAAAATCATGAAACTGGACGGCGGAAAGATCGTGCGCACCACCCGGGAAGTTGATCCCGAGCCCGGCGCGCCGGCGCCGACCGATGCGGCGGATGCCACTCCCGACGCTGCCGGGCAAGCTGGGAAGACAGCCGCCGGCCAACCCAGCGCGGCGAAGGCGCCCACGCTGCGGCGTCCGGGAGAGGTCAAACCCGCTGAAACCCAGGATCCGGGCTACATCTATGGTCCCAGGCTGCCGCGGCCGGGAGATGCATCCAGCGGCAGCGGGGGCCCGGCTTATCCCGCCCCCGGGACGCCCCAGGATGCCACCACGCCGCCGCAACCTCATTAAGCATCAAAACACCTGATTTCGCGCATCAGAGTTTTAACCACTTGAAAACCGCTGCCATTCGATATAGGCTTGCCCATTCCGGCAGGGAGGATTTATGGCTATAAAACTGAACGAGCGCAAGGTTGGCGATGTAACCGTGATCGATTGCGAAGGCCGCATTGTCTTTGGCGACGAATCCATCACCCTTCGCGACAAGGTCAAAGCCATCCTCGCGAATTCCCGGCAGATCGTCCTCAACCTGGCAGCGGTGAACTATATCGACAGTGGCGGAATTGGGATCCTGGTGAGCCTGTTCACCTCCGCGCGCAATTTGGGAGGCGACATCAAGCTGGCCAACCTCACCAAGCGGGTGGGCGACCTGCTGCAAATTACAAAACTCCTGACCGTGTTTGACGTCTTCGACGACGAGCAGCACGCGGTCAACGCGTTCAAAAAAGAATCCACCAAGTCCGGCACAGTTTCGCTTCCGGGCAACGTGTAGGTTTACGCCTCCTGAGGGCACGCGGCTGAGTGCTGCACTTCGCTACCGGGGTCTTGCGCTCGGCTTTTTCTTTGGTGAAGCGTTCCCTGCTGGCGGCAAGGGTTTTCCATTCGTCTGGCCAGACGCTTGCGCGTGAACCGGTCCAGTACCGGCTGCGCCGCCCGAATTTCCGGAACTCCCGAAAGAATTTGCTTTAGTTCCATCCTCGGCATTTCCCGAAACCGGAGTCGCCGCGCCAGGAGCGACAGGCCCGGCGCCCGCTTCGAGCGCAACCGTCGCGGTCTTGAGCCGGTTTACCTCTTCATCTGAATACATGGTTCCCCGGCAATTTTTTGCTCCGCAGTAACAGGGAGCGGGATCATCTTCACCGCCATCGTAGAGGTTGTATTCATAGGTCAGTTCTTCGCCGGCCTTGATGTCGCGCAGCGCGAAAATATACATGCGGTCGCCGACATCGTCAGGCTCGCAATTCGGATCGCAGGAGTGGTTGATGAATGAGGCAATCCCGTGGCCATCGATCACTACTTCGCCGTCGCCGAGGCCGAACAGATAAGTTTCGTCACGGCCTTCGTAACGGTCGTCGCCTTCGTCCTTGGTGATACGCGGCCCGGTATATTCCACGATGCGAGTGCCCTTGGGAATGTCGGTTGTGGTGTAGCAGCCGGCGGCGTGAATGAATGACGAACGAACGATTAATCCCATGGGTGTCTAGTATGCCTCCTGGTTGGGATGATTCTGCGTCGCCAGCACCGGCGGTAATCCGGCGAGGAGCGCCACTTCCCGCGCCAGTTGTTCCGGCGATTGATAGAGAATAGCCTGCATTCCGGCTTGGCGCGCGCCTTCCACGTTCTCCTCGCGGTCGTCGATAAACAGGGTGCGGGCGGGAATGGTCCCGATTCCCGCCAGGCATTCGCGATAGATTTCCGGATCGGGTTTCATCATGCCCAGGTCGCACGAAAAAGTGAGGTGAGTGAAATCACGCAGCCAGGCGAATTGCTCGTGCATGTGCCGCAGCAGGTCAGGCTGCATGTTGGAAAGCACCGCGGTCTTGATGCCATGCTGCTGCAGGCGGCGCGCCCAGTCAAGCATGACCGGGTCGAGGCTGCTCCAGCCCACCGTATCGAGGGCGATAAGTTTTTGTAATTGCTCATCTGACAACGCGACCGCACCGGCGCCGGCGATGGCCTGCCAATAGCGCTCACCGGAGTAATGGCCGCCGTCGTAAGGCCCGCGCTGCTCCCAATAATGCTGGTTGAATGCCTGCTCGTCGAGGCCGCTATGTTTTTGAAGCTGGCTACGCACCTCTGCCGGCTGGCGCAGGCATAACACTTCGCCGTAGTCGAAGATCACGCCATCAATCGCCCGGGCGGAGTTTTCGGTTTCCGGAGGCGACGTCATGGAAGTTTCTGGATTTTCTCCAGCCAGACGGATTCACCATCCATTTTGAGCGTAGCCCTGATCTTGTCGCCGGCTGCAATTTTTGCCATGCCTTGGTTGTCGCGGGACGCATACTCCATGGTCATTGCGTCCATGGCTCCCGGGATCGGTCCGTGTTCCACCGTGATGGTGTGGGCATTCTGGTCGAGCGCTATGACTTTTCCGGTCAGATCATAAGAGCGTGCGGCGGCAGTGGAACGCGGTTTTTCGGATTTGCAGCCGGCGAAAGCCAGGGTTGCAATCAGAAACAGGGTTACGACTGTTGAGGTGCGGCTGGGGGAGAGATTCATGGCCTGGCTTCAGCAGTTGAATGCAAGACAACCGCCGATAAACATTATCCCATGAGGTCAAGGCCGATGCGACTGAGCTTCCGGCGAAAGCCGGCGAAGGGCAAAGCAAAAAACGCGCCGGGGCGACAATGCAGTTGATACAATCTCCGGTGATGCGCCGGACACTAGCCCAACTTACCGCGGCAGCCATGTTATGCATGGTGCTGCCCTCCCCGGCCCTGGCCTTCCTGCTTGATGAAGCGCACGCGTGCTGCTTGCGCAGCAATAAACATGGTTGTGCGAGCAGGCCCATTTCCAGCAGCAGCGTGCAGCGGATCAAGCAAGTTTGCCCGCACACATCCGTTTCCCTCAGCAGGTCCGCTCCGGCACTCGAAATACTGGTGGAGACTGCGGCGGAGATGGCAGCGGGACGTTTCCAGACCGCTTGTTCCGAACGCACGATGCTAGGCGCCTCTTCAGCGCAGCCCTCGGAACGGGCCCCTCCCTCGCTGCTTTTTCCCGCATTCGCTTAATCATTCCAATTCAATGTTGCGAAGATGCGACGCGGAGATGATCCCGCGTGCCGAGACTAGTCCTATGAGATCAATTCTCTCAATTGCTACAGCGGTGTGGTTGCTGGTGTTTTTACCCGGCGCCGCTTTGGCCACGGTTTTTGGCAGCGTTCGCGGCCTGGTGCATGACCCGCAACATCGGCCCACCCAGGGCGCGATGATTACCATGCGCTCGACCACTAATGACTGGGAACAAACCGCCACCACCGATGAGAACGGGGAGTTTCAGTTCTCATCCATCCCCATCGGAGAATATTCGGTGAGCGTCAGCGCGGCGGGATTTACGGAGAGCCGGCAGACGGTGATCGTCGGCGGCGGGAGCGTCGCCAAGGTCCATTTTCAGCTCGCTATCGCCTCCGCCCGGGAGGACGTGCAGGTTTCGGCCACCCCTGATGCGGTCGATACCGATTCTTCCGCGGCGCCAGGATTTGTCACTCGCGCCCAGATCGCGCGGACTCCCGGCGCGGAAGATACCAATAGTATGGCCATGATCACCGACTACGTGCCTTCGGCCTACGTGGTGCATGACCAGTTGTACGTGCGCGGCGGTCACCAGGTGGAATGGCTCATCGATGGAGTGCCGGTGCCCGATGCCAATATTGGCGGCAATGTCGGGCCGCGGTTTGATCCCAAGGACATCGATACCGTGGAAATGCAGCGCGGCGGCTATTCCGCCGAGTATGGCGACCGCACCTACGGTGTGTTTAACGTGGTCACCCGTTCCGGCTTTGAAAGCAACCGCACGGCGGAGATCGTGGTTTCTTATGGCAGCTACTACACCACCAACGACCAGGTAAATTTCGGCGACCATAGCGATCGCTTAGCTTATTACGGAAGCATCAACGGAAATCGCAGCAATCTCGGCCTGGAAACTCCGACCACCAGCGTGCTGCACGATCTCGAAGGCGGAGGGGGAGGCTTTACTTCGCTGATCTTTAACGCCACCCCGGCCGACCAGTTGCGCCTGGTGGCTTCCGTGCGCGGCGATCACTACCAGGTCCCCAATTCACCTGACGACCAGGCGGCCGGTATCCGCGACACCGAGCGCGAAAGCGACGCCTTCCTGAATTTCTCATGGGTCCACAAAGCCAGCCATGGATTGGTGCTGACCCTTTCTCCTTTCTACCATTACAACCGCGCCGTCTACGAGGGTGCGCCTTCGGATCAACCGCTTATTCCGCGGGACGACCGAACCTCAAATTACTTTGGAGGCATCGCCAACCTGGCATTCCTATCGGCAAAACACAACGCGCGGGCGGGAGTTCAACTGACCGGGCAGCGCGACCAGAGCCTGTTTGCATTGACCGCAACCGATGGCTCCGGTTTGGCGGTGCGAGAAACCCGATCGCCAAATGCAAACACAGAAACCGGTTATTTTGAAGACCAATACAAGGTTCGTTCATGGCTTACTTTAAATGGCGGCGTAAGGCTCACCCGCTTTAGCGGCGATTCCACCGAGACCGCTGTTGATCCGCGGGCGGGGGCAGCGCTGCGCATCCCGCGGTTGGGTTGGGTGCTGCGGGCGTTCTACGGCCGCTATTACCAGGCCCCTCCGCTGACCACCGTGGGAGGACCGTGGCAGGCTTTTGCCATTGCGCAGGGATTCGGGTTTTTGTCCTTGCGTGGCGAACGCGACGAGCAGCATGAGTTTGGATTGTCGATCCCCCTGCGCGGGTGGTCGGTGGATGTAAGCAACTTCCGCACCGGGGCGCGCAATTTCTTCGACCATATCCCGCTGGGGAATTCCAGCATCTTTTTGCCGGTGACGATTGCCGGCGCGCGCATTCGCGGCTGGGAGGGGACAGTGCATTCCCCGCGGCTGTTTGATCGCGGCGAAATCCACTTGGCCTATTCGCACATGTACGTCGAAGGCAAGGGAGGCCTCACCGGCGGGCTCACCGAGTTCGCGCCGCCGGGGGGAGACTATTTTTTTCTCGACCACGATCAACGCGACACGCTGGCGACGGGCTTTACCTTTGACACTCAGGAAATATCTCTTTTGGCTCGGGGTTTGTGAATGGCGATGGCCCTGACCATCTGGCCGCGCATACCACTTTCGACCTGGTGCTGGGAAAACAGCTCGGAGAAAAATGGCAGATCCAGCTGACCGGGCTGAACTTGGCGGATAACCGGTATCTCCTGGATACCAGCAATACCTTCGGAGGCACGCATTACGCCGACCCGCGGCGGGTGAGCATGCAGGTGAAATACAAGTTCCATTATTAGTCTTTGACCGCGTCGCCCCGCCGACCGCTGGGAGCTCAAGCCCCCTTCGCCGGTGTCATCCTGACGACCTCCGGCTTTATCGGGATGAGGAAGGACCCCTACTGTTCGGCAAATATTTCCCCCGGATTCTTTTTGGGTCCTCGGGTACAGCCCAGGCGCCGCGCTCGACCGTCATCGTACAGTGGTCAGTATTCGGCGGAGATGAACCATCGGGTTAGCTGAAAGTTCGCAGAGGGTAGGGATTCTTCCTCACCCCGATAAAGCCGGGGGGCGTCAGAATGACACCCTGAGGGGGGAACCGCCTGGAGCGGTTCCTAAGTAACAGCATGCTGACTAGCAGCAATCTAATTAGTGGTGGGGATCAATCCTCCATCGACCCGGATGTTGGCGCCATTGATATAGGCGGCGCAGGGACTGGCCAGAAAAACCACGGCGTCGGCGACATCCTGGGGAAGACCCAGGCGTCCGCACGGATTGGGAATGATGTCGGTTACGATGTGTTTCTCGATCTCATCCCAATTGTTTCCCCAGCCCGATTGGGCGGCCATGCCGGTAAACATTTCTTTGAGGCCCTCGGTGGCGATGGCGCCCGGGCTGACCACGTTGGCGGTGATGCCGGTGTGGGCGAGAAATTTTGCCAGGCTGCCGGTAAGGTTCACGCTGGCCGCCTTGGTGGCCGCGTAATGGACCAGGGTGGTGACCGGTTCGGCGGCCACGCCGCTGGCGATCTGGATGATGCGTCCCCAGCCCAGTTCTTTCATCTGCGGCGAGATTAACTGGATCATGCGCACCATGGACCCGACATTCTGGTTGTAGAGTTCGGTCCACTCTGCGGGTGTGGCATCCATCCAGCCGCGCGAAGGGAAGACGCCCGCGTTGTTGACCAGGATGTCGATTCCTCCAAAGGCTGCAAGCGCGGCCTTGGCGACGCCTGCGGCGGCGTCATCCAATGCCAGGTCTCCCAGGGCGACGGCGGATTTTCCGCCTGCGGCTACGATATTGGCGGCCACCCGATGCGCTTCCGCCTGGCGACGCCCGTGAACCACTACGCTCACCCCTTCGCGCGCCAGGGTCATGGCGATGGCCTCGCCGATGCCGAAATTGCTTCCGGTGACCAGGGCGCGCTTGCCGTTCAACTGCAGATCCATAAAGCCCTCCCGAATAGCGTCGGCTCTAGAAAAAATATGCTTGCCGGAAGTTATGCTAACTGCGAATGTTGCGGCTTGGCAAAATCTCTTTAGGGGCATGCGAAGTCCACGGCAGGCGGCTGCGCTCGGAATGAAAACTTCATGAGAGGGCGGCTACACGCTTGAACGATTGCAGCTTCTTACTTCGGAAGGGCGAGCCGCTGCACGCCGGATGTATGAACGGCTTGGTCAGGACACCACCCCGAAACACGTGCCTTTAGATTGATCCCAAACCCTCATCTTCCGATGCGCGAAAGAGCGCTTGCGCTACCATTGACTGGTGCTGCCAGCCAAACCCAAGGTCGTCGGTCTGGGAGAGATTTTGTGGGACCTGGTTCCCGGGCAAAAGCATCTCGGGGGCGCTCCCACTAATTTTGCCTTCGTTGCTTCACTCCTCGACGACCATGCCATGGTCGCCAGCGGGATTGGCCTCGACCCTCTGGGGAAAGAAGCTGCGCTGCGGGCGCAGCAACTGGGCGTGGATATCGACAGCCTGCAGCTTGATGCCGAGCATCCCACGGGGACGGTGGAGGTCAATCTCCATGCCGGGCAGGGCGTTTACACCATCGCCCAAGATGTCGCCTGGGACCATCTGCAATGGACCCCGGCCTGGCAGGAAGTTGCGAAGTCGGCTGATGCCGTGTGTTTCGGCTCGCTGGCGCAACGCTCCCCGGAATCGCGCGCGACCATTGCAGAGTTCTTGCGGACGACCCGGCCGGACTGCCTCCGCATTTTCGATGTAAACCTGCGGGCGCCGCATTACTCAGCCGGAGTTGTGGTTGAATCGCTGCGCACGGCCACCGTCCTTAAGACCAATGATAGTGAGTTGCCGGAGGTGATGAAACTCGCGGGACTGAGCGCCAGCGGCGAGGTTCCCGCCGCCAGGAAATTGCGCCACGCCTTCAACCTGCGCGCGGTATGCGTCACCCGCGGCGAGCGCGGAAGCGTGCTGGTGACCGCGGACGAGGTCGCGGAACACCCTGGAGTTCCTGCGGTGATGGTGGATACGGTGGGCGCCGGAGATGCCTTCACCGCGGCGATGGCGCATTACATGTTGATGGGATTCCCGCTGAAAATCATTAACCAGGCGGCTAATCGGTGGGGAAGCTTTGTGGCATCGTGTGCCGGCGGCACTCCCCGGCCGACGGAAGCGAAGCTGGCCGAGTTATTGCAATTACCGCAGGCCGGCTCTTGAGCGTTTCATTACCGCGGCAGGGCCGCTTCCACACTAGAATCATTAAACCGTCGTAAACCATAATCACCTGAGAGGACAAACATTTGCATGGCAACATTTAGAGGCCAGTCCGAGGCATTCGGAAAGCCGGGCATCGAGCCGCGCTGGACGCATGGAGACAAGAACGGAATCGGCACGGCTTATTCCGATTCCAGCGGGCTGTGGTTCACCATCTGGAACGGTATTGTCACCGAGGTGTATTACCCGACGGTCGATCGTCCTCAGATTCGCGACCTGCAGTACATGATTTCCGACGGCGAAACTTTTTTCCACGAGGAAAAAAGTTATCTCGAATCGACGATCAAACCCATGGATCGCGCGCTGGGATACACCATTACCAGCAAAGATCCCCAGGGCCGCTACAGTTTTACCAAAGAAATCATTACCGACCCACACCAGGCTTGCTTGCTGCAGCACACTTGCTTCACCGGCGAACCGGAACAGCTCTCGCGCTTGAAGGTGTATGTTCTGTGCGCTCCGCACCTCAACTGCGGCGGTTGGGGGAACAACGGGTATGTCATCGAAGCCGCGGGGCGGCAGATTCTGGTGGCGGAAAAAAACGGCGCCTGGCTGGCGCTGGCCACCACCCTGCCTTTTTCCAAACTGTCGTGCGGGTACGTGGGCTCTAGTGATGGGTGGACGGACGTCGCCGACAACTTCAAGATGGACTGGCAGTTCGATCGCGCCACCGGCGGCAACGTGGCCCTGACCGGTGAGATCGAACTGGGCAGCGGCAACGAATTCACCGTGGGCCTGTCATTCGGCGACAGCCTGCACCGTGCTCTCACCACTCTGCTGCAGGCGCTGGGGGTGCCGTTCCGCGACCAGATGAACCGGTTCAAGGCGCAGTGGCTGCGCTCGGAAAACACGCGAGATAATCTGCGCGATCAAAGCTGCGATGGCGGCTGTCTTTATTACACCAGCCACAACGTCATCCTGGCGCATGAAGATAAGACTTTTCAAGGGGCGCTGATCGCATCGCTTTCCATCCCCTGGGGCGAAGCCCGCGGCGACCAGGAAGGTGAAGGCGGTTATCACCTGGTGTGGACGCGCGACATGGTGCAGAGCGCTTTGGGATTGCTCGCGACCGGCAATCGCAGCACCCCGTTGCGTTCGCTGATCTACCTGGCCACCTCACAAAAGGCCGACGGCAGCTTTGCGCAGAACTTCTGGATCGACGGCACGCCATTCTGGCAAAAAATTCAGCTTGATGAAGTGGCGTTTCCCATCATGCTGGCGGAGCGCCTGGCCCGCCTCGATTGCCTGTTTCAATTCGACCCATACGCCATGGTGTTGCGCGGTGCGGGATACCTTTTGCAGCAGGGCCCGATCACCCAGCAGGAACGGTGGGAAGAGAGCAGCGGGTATTCGCCTTCCACCCTGGCCACCAACATCGCGGCCATCATCTGCGCCGCGCAATTCGCCCGCCAGCGCGGTGATGAACCCACCGCAATCTTCCTCGAAGAGCATGCGGATTTTCTCGAAGATAACGTAGAGAACTGGACTGTAACTAAAGAAGGAACGTTGCTTGCCGGGGTCCCGCGTCATTTCGTTCGCATTAATCCCGCAACGCCCGGTGACCCGCTGTCAGAAGGCGGTGTGACCGAGCAACGGTTGACTCTCACCAGCCAGCCTTCGGGCTCTCCCTGGACCTATCTCGCGCGGGAGATCGTGGACCCTGGCTTCCTCGAGCTGGTGCGGTATGGAATCCGCAAACCGGACGATCCCATTATTGTGGATTCGTTGCGCGTGGTGGACGCCACGCTCAAGGTGGAAACACCTTCGGGCACATGCTGGCGGCGCTACAACCATGACGGATACGGACAGCGGGCCGATGGCGGACCTTACCTGGGAGAGGGGCAGGGACGAGCGTGGCCGCTGCTGGCCGGGGAACGCGGGCACTACGAACTGGCCGCGGGGGGCGATTATAAGAAATGCATTCGCGATATGGAAGGATTTGCCACGCCCACCCAATTGCTGCCCGAGCAAGTTTGGGATGAAGACGATCGTCCGGAGCAATTCCTGAAAAAGGGCCGTGCCACCGGATCAGCGGTTCCGCTGGTGTGGGCCCACGCCGAGTATGTGAAGCT
Source organism: Terriglobales bacterium (assembly GCA_038253455.1). Lineage (GTDB taxonomy): Bacteria > Acidobacteriota > Terriglobia > Terriglobales > Acidobacteriaceae > JBBQWT01. Next base: position 15,704 of record JBBSHD010000003.1, read on the forward strand.
TCTGCGCTCCACCAAAGAAGGGAAGCCGTTCGACTTGATTCCCGCGGTGGATGCGCGGTATCGCGGAGATCGCGCGCGCGTGCGCAAAATCAAAGTCTGGTCGTTCGGCTACAACGCCACCACGGTCAAGCCGGGCTATCGGTTCCGCATCATGGCGGAGGCGAGCTTCCGCTTATGCTGGTCGCTGAACCAGTGGGAACAAAAGATCGAAACCGAGTCGAAGCGGGTGCCGGTGGGAATCCACTATGTGGACCTGAAAATTCCTCCCGAACAAAAAGCTCCTCTGGTCTTCACCTTTTACTGGAACCAGGCGGGACGCTGGGAAGATCGACACTTCACCGTGGAAGTTCGCGCGTAACTTGACTGCGGCGATCCGCAAGGCGAGCTAGTCCGCTTCCTCTTCGTAGCAGACCCGGCCCAACCGGCAGCGCTGGGGATGCGCGAAATGATCATCGGGGCCGGCGCTGCCCATGGTGCGCAGGCACCAGAAGGCCGCAGTGGAAGATGCGCCATCCTGCCAGGGATGGTAGTCGCCGATAAACGAGCCGAACGCGGTCTTGGTGCGCAGGCAGGTACACAATGCGGACGCGGTCTCCGGGGAAGGTTTGGCGGGCGGCTGAAGGATTTCGCTCATGCGGCGCCGCCTACCGCGCTGGGATCGCGGGCCATCATTCCGGCAGCCAGCAGTATGGTGCGATAAATCGCGGTCTCAAACAGGGGAATTTTATAGTGGTTCTTTTCGAGTGGAGTGGCGCCCTGCATGGCCGCGCGGCCCGCGGCCCGGGCCAGGTCTTCGGTGATGGCTTGGCCGGCCAGCATTGATTCGGCGCCGGCGGCGCGCATGGGGACCGGCGCGGCAGCGCCTAAAACAATGGCCGCGCGCTTGCACAAGTTGCCCTGCATTTCGAGCACGACCCCGGCATCGGCCAGCGGCCAGTCGAAACTTTCCTTCTCGCCATACTTCTGGTAAGCCGACCGCGTACCGGCGGCGGGTGCGGGCACCGAGATCGCGGTCAACAGCTCGTCGGCACGCAAAACATTTTCCACCAGAACATTCTGTTCGGGGGCCACAAAAAACTGATCCATGGGGAGGGTGCGCTTGCCGGAATTGCTGGTGAGCTCGACCGAGGCGCGCATCGCCATCAGCGGCGCCGCCAGCGCCGACGGGTGAACGATGGCGCACTGGTGATTATCGAAGATGGCGTGATATTGATTTTCGCCGGGAATGGCGAAGCAATGGTCGCCGCCTTTTCTCAGGCAGTGAAATTATTCGGCGCGGAAGTACCAGCTGCGCGGGCGCTGCAAAAGGTTTCCGCCGGCGGTCGCCATATTGCGAATCTGCGGGGTGGCGGCATGTCCGGCGGCGTCGGAGAGCGCCGCATACTTCTGCTGGATGCTCGCATGTCCCGCGATCTCGGCCAGGGTGGCAAGCGGCCCGATCCTCAAGCCCAACGGCCCTTCCTGAATGCCCTCGAGGGCGCGGATGTTGCGAATGTTCACCAGCCGCGAAGGCGACGAGATGCCGTCTTTCATGCGGTCAAGCAAATCGACGCCGCCCGCCTTGATCTCGGCGCCACGGCCCAGCTCGCCCAGCGCCTGGCCCACCGTGGTGCAATCGGTAAATGAGAAATGGTTCATGCCCGCTCCCTTGCATTGGTCTTGCCGAGCACGCCCAGCACGTTGGAGGGCGTCATGGGAAGCCGCCGGATCCGTTTTCCGGTGGCGTTATAAAACGCGTTGGCGATGGCGGCGCACGTGGGAATGGTCGAGGGCTCGCCAATGCCTCCGGCGTCGGTGGAACTCTGGCCGAGATAATCTTCGAGCAGGATGATCTCGATCTTCGGGGTCTCGCGCGAGCCGATGATCTTGTATTGCTCAAGGTTGGGGTTCATCATGCGGCCGACATTCTGGTCCATCACCCGCTGCTCGAAGAGGGAATAAGAAATGCCCTGCAGGATGCCGCCATTGATCTGGCTGTGCAGGGCCAGGGGATTCATAGGACGTCCGCAGTCGTGCACGCCCAGCACATGCTCGATGTGGATGCGGCCGGTCTCGGTATCGACCGCGACCTGCACGAACTGGGCGCCGCCATAGGTGATCCGGGCGCCGCCGCGGTTGTAGTCTTCGGCGCGGCTGGCGCGCACCGCCACTTCTTCGGTCGGCATTCTGGCGGCGGCCTTGCGGAAGCTCAGGGAGGTTGCGGGATTGGATTTGGATACGACCTTGCCATCCTGCAGCGACAGGTCGCCGCTGGCCACGTTCATTGCCGGCGCGATGGCTTCGAGAAATTTATTGCGCGCCTGCCATGCGGCGTTGCGCGCCGCCGGAGTGATCGATCCGGTGGTCATGCTGCCGCCCGAAGGCGGTCCGATGGGATGGTTGGTGTCGCCCACGCGAATGGTGATGTCCTGCGGACGCAAGCCGAATTCCTCGGCGACGATCTGCGCCAGCACCGTCTTGATGCCGCCGCCGATATCCTGCACCGCGGAAAGCAATTGCACCGAGCCGTCGCGGGTGACGCGCACTTCGCAGGCGGAATCCATGTTGTTGATGCGATACCACACCGCCTGGGCGAAGCCGATGCCGCGCTTCACCGGGCCGGTGTCCGCGCCGGGAGCGTGGCGCTGCGCCCATCCGGATTTTTCGGCGCCGATCTTTCGCTCCAGGCGGCGGGCCTCGTTCTCATCGAACTTATCGCGCAGCGCCAGGGCGTCCATGCTGAGCTTTTCCGCGAGCTCGTCCACCAGTTGTTCCAGCGCGAAGCAGCCCTGCGGATGTCCCGGCGCGCGAAACGCCGCGCCCGGTCCCGCGTTGATGAATACGTCGTATTCCTCAGTGAGCAGGGCGGGGGATTTGTACATGTTGGTGGCGGGACCCGCAGTTCCCGCGCCGGTGCCCACCCCGGCGGTGCCGTAGCTGACCAGCTCCACGGCGGTGAGCAAACCATCCTTGGTGGCGCCGAGGCGCAGCTTCTGATGAGAATCCGGACGATTGCTTACGATGTGTTCCTGCTCGCGATCAAGCATCAGGCGGACGGGAGCGCCGGCCTTGCGCGAAAGTTCAGTGGCCACCACGCCCACGTTGCCCGCGCCGAACTTCGCTCCGAAGCCGCCGCCCATGAATTCGGTCAGCACCCTGACTTTGCTTTTGGGCAGCTTGAAAATTGCCGCCAGCTCGTCGCGCACCGATGAAGTGCCCTGGGTGGAGGCATAGACGGTAAGCTGCTCGGGTTTCCAATCGGCGACCACCCCGTGAGTTTCGAGGGCGGAATGGGTCTGCACCTGGGTGAAGAATTCACCTTCCACGATTACGTCTGCCTTCGAGAACCCTTGCCGCACGTCTCCAACTTCCTTGCGGGCCGGCCCGTGTACGTTTCCCACCTGGGGAACGCCTTTAGGACCTCCTCCTCCGCCGGCGCTGGCTCCCTGGTCCGCCGCGGCGGGATAAACCTGCGGCGCATTGGGCGCGCGCGCGGCATTGCGATCCACGACGAAGGGCATTGCCTGGTATTCCACTTTGACCAGGCGCGCGGCTTCATCGGCGATGGCCTGCGAGATGGCGGCTACGCCCGCGACCGGCTGGCCGGTATAGCGGACGATGGGAAATTTAGAGGGCGTTTCTTTGCTCTTGTCGCGCAACTCCGCGTTCCCCAGGACGTGCTCGATGACATGCACGGCGCGCACCCCGGGCAGGCGTTGGGCTGCGCTGGTATCGATGGAAACGACGCTGGCGTGAGGCAGGGTTGAGTCCACCAGCGTTGCGAAAAGCATTCCTGGCAGGCGGATGTCGGCGGTGTATTGCGCGGCGCCGGTGACCTTGGCGCGGCCGTCCTGGCGCACGGTGGGCTTGCCAATGTGCTTAAGCTCGGCATTGGGACGCAAAGCCGGCGGCTCGTCGAGAGGAACCTGGCGCACGACCTCGGTAAGCTCGCCCTGGGGAAAGCCGAAGACGACGTTTTGTGGATGAGTCGGCTTGGGCGCAGGCTTGTGGCTTTTCTCATCGGACTTCTCCGAGGAGGAAGCGCCGCGCACCGGCTTGGGCTCTCCCTTTGTGCCTTGCTGCTTGGATTTGGGCGGATCTTCCTGCACCGCGGTCCCGCTTACGAACGCCATTTTGCACCTCGCGCACTGAGAGTGGCGTCAACCACCTTGGGATAAGTGCCGCACCGGCACAGGTTTCCGCTGATCGCGGACCGCACTTCTTCTTCGCCGGCGTTGGGTGACCGCGCCAGCAACGCCGCGCAGCTCATGATCATTCCCGGGGTGCAGAACCCGCACTGCAGCGCGTCGTGCTCGATGAATGCGGCTTGCACGGGATGGAGCTGGTCGCCGTGCGCCAGGCCTTCGATAGTGGTGATGGCGCGCGAACCGACATCCACCGCCAGGGTCATGCAGGAACATACCGGCGTCTTGTCGAGCCACACGGTACAGGCGGAGCACGACCCGCGATCGCAGACCACCTTGGTGCCGGTCAACCCCAGATCGAAGCGCAGTGCTTCGGCCAGGGTGGTTCGCGGTTCCACGGCGATGCTGTGGGTCTGGTTATTGACCTTGAGCTGGATGGTGGCGGCTTCAGGCCCCAGCCGCTGCGGCTGCGATTCTGCAGCGCGCGCCAGCACGTGCACTCCGTCGAGCATGGTGGCGCCGGCAGCGGTGAGGCCGGCGCCTTTGAGGAAACCTCGACGGGTTACGCCGCGAGATTTCTCCGGATTCTCAATATCTTTGGGAGGAATTATTTTTGCCATGGGTTTTCCGGGTTCGAACGATCTGATGTTTGCAGAAAAAATTGGCAGGGTGGCGGGGGAGGGCCATTTCAATTTGATTCTAATTCAGATTGGCCAGAGCAAAAACTGGTTTTTGCCGAAGAAAACGAAAACGCGACGCGAAGGACTCTTTATGTATTTCGGTGGAAGCAGTGGGCTTCAGCCCACTGAATCGTCGATCTTAATGATTTGGGCTTTAAGCCCCGGAGGCGAGTCCTTGTGATTACCGGTAGCAGGTTTTGCCGGCAGTCAGTTCCAGTGCTTCAGCTTTGGCCATAGTTCGGTGAATGGATGTTTTAAGCCGCGACAGATCAGGATTATGTAGTGCTCCTCCTGCATTCCGTAGGCAGGGTTGAGGGTGGGGCCGTCGCTTACGCTGGCGCAGTTTTCTTCGGCGCCCGCGCGGTCGGACTGTAACAGGATGATTACGTCTCCGGCGGAATCGCGGGGTCCCCAGAAAAAATAGTTCTGGTGGGCGCTGATGGCTTTGGGCAATCCGTATTTAGGGCCGAAGAAGTCGATGGCGCCCGCCTCTCCATAGTTTCCCGCATAGATGACTGCCTTGGCCTGCTCGCCGGGAGGGAGCGCATGGTACACAGCGGAGACGGCCTCGACCATTTCCTTCCAGCCAAACTCATCGCCGAAATGCTGGGGAAGCACGCCGACGTGATGGACTTCGGTTTTGGGCGACTGCATTCCTATGGCCGCCTGGTAGCGAATGAAATCTTCAACCGGCAAGATGGGCAGCACCAGGGGCGCAACCAGCGCGCCCAGCGCGATGATGACGGCGGGAAGCGCCAGCTTCAAGAAGTGGAAGCGCGGGCGTGCGTCGAGCAACTGCTGCCAGAAGACGCCGCCGGCGGCGAACAGCATGGGATAGATGGGGGCGAGGTAGTAATCCTTGCCCTTCAGCAGTATCATCAGCGCGAGAAACACCAGATAAGCGATGCCCAGGCTGCGGAACCGCCGCGCCCTGCCGTCGAAGAGCAAGAGAAACAAGCCGGGGAGCCACACCAGCGCGGTGACCGGATTTAACATTAGAAGTTGTGCCCCCAAAAATTGCAGCGGCGGCAGCTCGACATTCTTGTGCATGCGTTTTACATTGGCCAGGTCTTCGAGGGTTGGCCAGTGATGCAGTTGTTGCCAGATGATGTTTGGCAGAAAAATGACCACGGCTAGGGCGGCCGCGATCCACATGTATTTGCCGGCAAACAATTTGCGGTTCGGGCTTAACAGCAGGCCGCAAACTACGGCGAAACCGAAGAACAACATGGAGTGCTTGTTCTCCAGTCCTAATCCAGCGAGCACCCCGAACCAGATAAGCAGACGGGGATCGCCGCGCTTGATCACCCGGATCAGGACGTAAATGCAGCCCA
>JBBSHD010000004.1:0-19175 GCA_038253455.1 Terriglobales bacterium
CCGCTGCAACTGGTGTCCATGGTGGATACGATTGCCTACGACGGCATTTATAACGCGCCGCGCATTATCGCGGGGCGGGCGGAAAATTCAGGGCCGGAACAGACGGTGGTGTTTCATCCCGCGCGCCAGCACCGCGTGATTTCGGCTCTTACCGCCACCGAGATGAAGAAGATGATGGAGACCGTGGTGCTGTTCGGCACCGGCAAGAAAGCCATCCTCGACGGCTACAGCGTCGCCGGCAAGACCGGCACCGCGCAGGAAGTTGATCCCCGCACCCATGCCTATTCGCACACCAAGTATGTGGCGTCGTTCATCGGTTTTGCTCCCATCGCCAATCCGGCGGTGACGGTAGCGGTCATTCTGGATTCTCCGGTGGGCTTGCACGAAGGCGGTCAGGTATCCGCGCCGGTGTTCGCCCGGGTCGCGCAAAAAGTGCTGGGCTACTTGAACGTGCCTCGCGATGAAGAACTGAAAAACGATCCGCATCGCACCTTGCTGGCGCGGGCCGCCAGGAAGGCACAGGTCAAAGAAGATGATCTCGCGGAAAGCTCACCCGACCGCTTGGGTGATAACGAAGTTGCGGATACGCCGGCACAGTTCGGAGATGAAGTGGGAATGCCGGCCGCGAGCATTTCGCCGGCGGTCACCGCATCATCGAAAAAAATGGCGGGGGTCCGGGTGGCCAATACGGCGATGCTGGCTGGGACTGGCGCCGCAACGCCCGAGCCCGAGACCAGTGCGCACGACCATCCTCCAGATTCCACGGTTGAATCCACACCCGGCCATGCGGGAGCGCCCACCGGATCGATGTCTGCCCGGGCCAACGGCACGGTGGTGCTCGATGTCGATGGCGCGCAGGTGACGCCCTCGCTGATTGGAAAGTCGGTGCGCGCGGCCATTGAGACCGCCGAAGAATCGGGAGTCGAGATCGACGTGACCGGGAGCGGCGTGGCGCGCTGGCAAAATCCGCCGCCGGGAAGTCCCATCTCCGGGGGGCGGCACGTGGCTGTGCGATTTGGGCGATGACCGGCACGCGGGATGCGGGGCAGCCGCGGAATTCTCTCCACTATAATTTTTCTTCATGACATTTCAGGATTTACTTGACGGGGCTGAAGTGCTTTCCCAGAGCGGGGATGCGTCCGTGCAGAGCGTGGACTATGATTCCCGGCGGGTAAAACCAGGAAGCGTTTTCGTGGCCATGCGCGGCGAAGTTTCCGACGGCAATCAATACATCGATCAGGCGATTCAACGCGGCGCGGTGGCGGTGATAACTGATTCTGCGACCCAATCGCCGCGTACCGGGGTGGCATGGGCGCAAGTACCGCACGGGCGGCGGGCATTGGGGCGCATCAGTTCGAATTTCTATCACCATCCCACCCAGTTCCTGAGCATCACCGGAATCACCGGAACCAACGGCAAGACCACCACTTCGTTCTTGCTGGAATCCATCTTCAAGGCCGCCGGTCGCACCGCCTTGCTGCTGGGGACGATCGAATATCACGTGTGCGGACAGGTATTTCCGTCTCCGCACACCACCCCCGAATCACTGGAGCTGCAAGGCTATTTTCACGACGGCCTGGCGTGCGAGAGCACTGAGGTGGTGATGGAGGTGTCGTCCCACGCGCTGGCCCAGGACCGCGTGTACAGCGTTCCGTTTGACGTGGGCGTGTTCACCAACCTGACCCGTGACCATCTCGACTATCACGGCGACATGGAAACTTATTTCGCCGCCAAGCGCATTCTTTTTGAGGGCGCGGGGGCCGAGCCGCCGCGGCTGGCGGTGATCAATTCCGATGATCCCTGGGGCGTAAAGCTGGCGGAAGTCAGCCGCCGGCGGCAGTCCGAAGTGTGTACCTACGGCATCGACAGTGGAAATTTTCGTGCGTCCAGTTGCCAGATTTCCGCGACCGGTTTGCGCTTTGACGTCAGTACGCCGTACGGAAAATTTGAGATCGCGTCGGCGCTCACCGGGCGGGTGAATATCTTCAACATCCTGGCGGCTAGCGCCGCCGCGTTTGGCCGCGGCTGCAGCGTGCAGGCCATTGTGGATGGCGTCCGCAACCTGGCCCATGTTCCCGGCCGTTTCCAGGTGGTTTCCGCGGGCCAGCCTTTCACCGTGGTGGTGGATTATGCTCATACCGACGACGCGCTGAAGAATCTGCTCGCCGTGGCGCGCGAGTTGGTGACCCAAAGCGGCCGCGGGCGGGTGATTACCCTGTTCGGCTGCGGGGGCGACCGCGACCAGGCGAAGCGGCCGCTGATGGGCAAAGCCGCCGGACAGGGAAGCGACCTGGTGTTTGTGACTTCAGATAACCCGCGCAGCGAAGATCCGGCTGCGATCATTGAGGACATCCTGCCGGGCTTGAAGGCGGCGGGAGTGAATTTTATCGTGGAACCTGACCGGGCAGACGCGATCAGCCTGGCGATTGCCGCGGCGCAACCCGGGGACATTGTCCTGCTTGCCGGCAAAGGACACGAGAAGACGCAGACCTCGCAAGGCGCGGTTCTGCAGTTCGACGATGTGGAGATCGCGCGCGGCGCGCTACGTAGTGTGGGGTTCGACCAGCAAAATTCCACCGGCCGGGATCAGCCTGCAAGTAAAACTGAGAAAGCTATTGCACAGCTCAATAGCGATGGGGAAGACGCATGAACCTGACCCTCGCCCAGGCCGCCGCATACATCGCAGCGCCCACTCCAACCCAAGGAGAGCACAGGGTGCGCGGTTATTCCATCGACTCGCGAACGGTTCAGCCCGGTGAAATATTTTTCGCGGTGCGCGGCGAGCGTTTCGACGGCCATGATTTTGCGGCGTCCGCGCTGGCTAACGGGGCTCTGGCCGCGGTGGTTTCCCGGCCGGTTGCGGTACCGGCGGATGATCGCGCAAAACTTCTGCAGGTCGAAGATCCCTTGCTGGCTTTGCAAACCCTTGCCACTTCGGTGCGCTTGCTTTGGGGCAAGACCGTGATTGGGGTCACCGGTTCGGCGGGCAAGACCACCACCAAGGAAGCAGTGGCGCACCTGTTAGCGCAGCGATTTAATGTTTTCAAATCGCAGGGTAACCTCAACAACCATTTTGGATTGCCATTGCAGTTGCTGCGCCTGCAACCCGAGCACGATATCGCCGTGCTGGAGATGGGAATGTCGCACGCCGGGGAAATAAGCGCGCTGGCGGCGATGGCGCGTCCCCAGGTGGGGGTTGTGACCAACGTTTCGGCGGTGCATCTTGATTTCTTCGATTCCATCGAAGGCATTGCCCGCGCCAAGTACGAATTGATCGCAGCGCTGCCGGCTGACGGCGTGGCCGTGCTCAACGCTGACGATGAGTACGTATCCAAATTCGGAGAAGGCTTCGCGGGAAAAGTGTCTACTTACGGATTGTCTCCGGCAGCAACCGTGCATGCGCAAAGTATCGAGAGTCGCGGGTTGAGTGGGTCAAGTTTCGAGCTGGTGATCGAAGGCCGGTCGTGGGGAAGAGTCGATCTTCCCCTCATCGGCGCGCACAATATTCGCAACGTGCTGGCGGCGGCCACGGTGGCGTGGCTGCGCGGGCTGTCTCCGGCGGAAATTGCCGAAGGCATCGCAGGCCTTGCCCCGCCGCAACAGCGTGGGGAAGCCTTGCAGGTGCGCGGAGCCACTATCATTAATGATTGTTACAACTCCAATCCGGCGGCTTTGAATTCGATGGTCGAAGCGCTTTCGACGGTACCGGCAAGCCGCCGCCTGGTGGTGGCGGGAGAGATGCTGGAGCTGGGGCCCGCGGGCGCCCAACTGCATCGCGATTGCGGAATGATCATGGCAGCGCGCAAAGTGGATTGCGTCCTGGGAGTTCGCGGGCTGGCCCGGGAGATCGTGGCGGGTGCGGTGGCCGCCGGTGTCCGCGGTGAGTTTGTAGAGACCCCGGAAGCGGCAGGCGCCTGGCTCACGCGCGAGCTTCGCGCCGGGGATGCGGTGCTGCTGAAGGCGTCACGCGGCGTGAAACTGGAGAAGGCGCTGGAGATACTGCTGGCGGGTGAAAGCCGCGGCGAGAACGGACAACACGGCACAACCGGGAAAAATCAGGCCGGACAAAACTACGAAATCTGGAAGAAAGACGCTGCCAATAAGCTGCACCAATGAGCGCCCGTTGCCGTGCAACAGATTAAAGATTGTTGACCTGTTCAAGCTCTGAATAACGGGGCGTTATTAAGAAAGGAAAGGAGGAACAATGCTCTACTGGCTTTTTTATCAGAGATTCTTTGTGGTCGCGCATTTTTCCCCCTTTCGTATCTTCCGCTACCTGACCTTCCGCACCGCGTTTGCCAGCCTCACCGCGATGTTCATGGGACTGGTGGTGGGCCCGGCGGTGATAAGGCAACTGCGCGAATTTCAAATCGGTCAGTACATTCGCGAAGATGGGCCGCAGGAGCACCAGAAAAAAGCGGGCACGCCCACCATGGGCGGCGTGCTGATTGCGATTGCGATCGTCGTGCCCACGTTGTTGTGGGCAGATTTGTCGAACCGTTTCATCTGGGTGGTGCTGCTGGCTACCCTGGGTTTTGGCGCCATCGGTTTCACCGACGACTATCTCAAGGTGGCGAACCGCCGCAATCTGGGGCTTACCGGACGCCACAAAATGACGTTGCAGATACTGTGCAGTTTTGTCATCGGCGTCATCCTGCTCTTGTTCCAGGCAGAAGGCGATTACTCCACGCGGATGATCGTGCCGTTCTTCAAGAACTTTCATCCCGAGCTATCGATACCAGCGCTGACCGCTAACCCGTATTTGTGGATCATCGGCTATCTGCCGTTCCTGCTGTTCGTCTCCATTGTGATCGTGGGCTCGAGCAACTCGGTTAATTTGACCGACGGGCTCGATGGCCTGGCCATCGGCTGCACCTTGATCGCGGCCGCCGCGCTGACGGTTTTGACATACGTCAGCGGCCACGCGGTGTTTGCCGATTATCTCGAGATACAGCGCATGCCCCAGGTGGCCGAGCTCACCATCTTCTGCGGGGCGATGGTCGGTTCCAGCATCGGCTTTCTCTGGTACAACGCGCATCCCGCGGAAATCTTCATGGGCGACGTGGGATCGCTGGCCTTGGGGGGCGCAATCGGCACGGTAGCCGTGATCATCAAGCAGGAACTGCTGCTGCCGTTCGTGGGGGGGGTATTTGTCCTGGAAGCGCTGTCGGTGATCCTGCAGGTGGGCTCGTTCAAGCTGCGGGGAAAAAGGATCTTCAAGATGGCGCCGCTGCACCATCATTTTGAATTGCTGGGATGGTCGGAATCGAAGATCATCGTGCGCTTCTGGATCGCCTCGCTGGTGTTTGCATTGTTTGCTCTCACCACGTTAAAGCTACGCTAGCGTGTGGATTCGTGGCAGAATGACTGAGAGATGATGCAACTGGATGGGCAACGCGTGCTGGTGGTGGGACTGGGTAAATCCGGTGTGGCCGCGGCGTCGTTCCTGCAATCGCATGGCGCGCGCGTGACCGTCTCCGACTCCAGGCCGGAAGCGCAGTTGTCGCAGGAAATCCCCGCGCTGCTGGAAATGGGGGTTGCGGTGGAAACCGGCGCGCATGGCGACCGCACCTTTCGCGACCAGGATTTGATCGTGCTCAGCCCGGGCGTTCCCGCCGACGCGGCGCCGCTGCGCAGCGCACGGGCACTGGGGATAACCGTGATCGGTGAGGTGGAGCTGGCATCGCGCTTTTTTGCCGGCCCGGTGGCCGCCATCACCGGCTCCAACGGAAAAACCACCACCACCTCGCTGCTGGGCGCGATCATCGCAAAATCAGGAGCGCCGGTGCTGGTCGGTGGAAACATTGGCCGGCCCGCGACCGACCTGGTGGCGGAATCGAAGCCCGGCGCATGGCATGTGCTTGAAGTTTCCAGTTTCCAACTGGAAACCATATCGGAATTTCACCCGCGCATCGCGGTGCTGCTCAATCTGACTCCCGACCATCTCGACCGGCATCGCAGTTTCGCTCTTTACCAGGCGGCCAAGGCGCGGATTTTTGAGAACCAGGATGCCGCGGATTTTGCCGTGGTCAACACCGATGACGCCCACTGTGCGGCCATGGCGGTGGGAGCGCGTTCCCGGGTTTTCTGGTTCAGCGCCCACCGTGCAGTTGAAAACGGCGCATATATAGAGGATGGAAACATAATCCTGCGAGTGGCCGCGGCTGGCGCCCGGGATGCGCAGAAGCCTGGCCGGCACCTCATCATGCCGGTCACGGAAGTGCCGCTAAAGGGAATGCACAACCGGGAAAACGTGCTGGCTGCGGTGTGTGCCGGCTACCTGGCAGGGTGCTCACCGGAGGTCATCCGCGCCGCGGTAAAAGAATTCAAGGCCGTGGACCACCGTCTGCAATGGATCGCCACCATCAAGGGAGTGGAATACTTCAACGACTCCAAGGCCACCAATACCGACGCAACCATGAAGGCGCTTGAATCGTTTGACGGAAATATTCATTTGATTCTGGGCGGCAAAGATAAAGACAGCGATTATTCGGAATTGCAGCCGCTGATCCGGCAAAAGGTGAAGCGCGTCTATACCATTGGCGCGGCCGCCGACAAGATCGTCTCGCAAATGGGCGGGGCCGCCGAGATTGTGCGATCCGGCACCCTGGCGGGCGCGGTACAGAGCGCGGCCGCGGCGGCCCAAGCCGGCGATATCGTGCTGCTCTCGCCGGCATGCGCCAGCTTCGACCAGTTTGACAGCTACGAACATCGCGGGCGCACGTTTGTTGAGCTGGTGTCAGCGCTTTCCGCCGCGCCCGGCAAGCCCGCGCAGAGCGCCGGCCAGACTTCCGGCAGCCGGAGAGTGAATGGCTAAGCGAGTCAGCGTTGATAGATGGCTGTTCGGCGCGACCTTGCTGCTGGTGCTGATCGGCTTGATCATGGTGTTCAGCGCTTCGGCGGTAATGGCCAGCGAACGCTTTGGATCAGCCTATAGCTTTCTCATCAAGCAAGTGGGATCGGCGGTATTTGGCCTGGTGCTCATGCTGACCCTGATCAGGGTCGACTACCGTCATTTCAAGCGGCCGGAAGTCGTCTTCGGCCTGCTGGGCATGACCATTCTGCTGCTGGTGGCGGTCTTTTTCCTCGATCGCACGCACCACGCCTATCGCTGGATCAAGCTTGGCCCGCTCTCGTTGCAGCCTTCGGAACTGGCCAAGCCAGCGCTGGTGCTGTACCTCGCATACTTTCTGGAAAAACGCCTCAAGACCATCGATGACTGGCGGCGAACACTGCTTCCCGCGGTGATCCCCACGCTGCTGTTGACCATCCTCATCGTGAAACAGCCCGACCTCGGTACCGGACTGATCTGCATGGCGATCACCATGACCATTCTGTATGTCGCCGGCATGAAGCTCCGCTATTTCGGTTACGCCATTGCCGCGTCCATTCTGCCGCTGTATTTTCTTCTGTTCCGCGTAGGTTGGCGCCGCGACCGCATGCTGGCATTTATGGATCCTTACGCCGACCCGCAGGGCCGCGGCTTCCACATGATTCAATCGCTGATTGCGGTGGGGACCGGCGGAATTTTCGGCCAGGGCCTGATGGAAGGCAAGCAAAAACTGTTTTATCTTCCCGAGCCGCATTCCGATTTCATCTTCGCCGTGGTGGCAGAAGAGCTGGGATTGCTGGGAGCGATCGCAGTGGTCGCACTGTTCGCATTGTTCTGTTACCGGGGAATGCGCTCGGCACTGCGCGCCAAGGACAGCCACGCGCGCCTGGTGGCCACCGGGCTGACCACCATGATCGGCGTGCAGGCGCTGTTTAACATCAGCGTGGTGCTGGGACTGTTGCCCACCAAGGGAATCCCATTGCCGTTCCTTTCCTACGGGGGCACATCCCTGGTAGTGACCCTGGCGTGCGCGGGAATTCTGCTGAACATTACCCAGCAGACCGATTGAGCGGCCCGCCGGTGGAATCTCCCTCTCCCGTTCCTGAATCCGGCAAATCGGCAGCGGAAAGCCTTCGCGTAATCCTGGCCGGCGGCGGGACCGGGGGACACGTCATCCCAGCGCTCGCCATCGCCGCCGAGCTGCGCGACCGGTACCACGCGCAAATTTTATTTGTCGGCACCAGCGCCGGAGTCGAAACCAAAATGGCGCCGGCCGCTGGTTTCGATTTGCGGCTTATCGAAGTGGGCAAGCTGAAAAATGTTTCGCTGGCGACCCGCTTGAAGACTTTGAGCGCGCTGCCGCGGGCGGTGTTTTATTGCGTGCAATTGTTGCGGGAATATCGTCCCGCGGTCGTAATCGGCGTCGGCGGGTACGCCTCCGGCCCTGCCATGATGGCCGCCATCCTCAGCAGGACGCCAGTTCTCGCCTTTGAAGCCAACCGGGTACCGGGACTCGCCAACCGCCTGGTGGCAAGACTGGTCTCAGCCGCAGCGGTGCAATTTCCCGAGACTGCTGCAACCTTTCCCCACGCCCAGGTAACGGGTGTCCCTGTGCGCCGCGAATTTTGGGAGGTTCGTCCTCGTCCGCCACTAGGCGAAGCCGGAGCGCTTCCCACGGTTTTGGTGTTTGGCGGAAGCCTGGGCGCGAGCGCGGTCAACCAGGCTTTCCTGGGGGCGGCGCCTGTGCTCACCAGCGAGATCCCCGGGTTGCAGATCATCCATCAGACCGGCACCCGCGACTACCAATCCACGGTGGTGGAATATGCGAAGCTGGGAATTCAGGCGGAGGTGTCGGCATTTATTGATCCGCTGTCGGCGGCATTTGAGCGGGCCGACTTGTTGATTTGCCGCTCCGGGGCCAGCACCGTGGCGGAGGTGGCGGCGGCCGGCAAGCCGGCGATTTTTATTCCGTTCCCGCGCGCCGCCGACGATCACCAGCGGCGCAATGCGGAAGCATTCGTGCAGCAGAGCGCTGCCCAGATGATTGTGTCCTCCGACCTCACTCCGGCACACCTGGCATCGATGGCGGCGGACCTGCTACATGACCCGGGGCGGCTGGCGGCGATGTCAGCCGCGGCGCGAAAAATGGCGCATCCCGGAGCGGGAGAAGTTATTGCGGGCATGGCAGCCCGACTTGCATCTAAGAAGACCTCGAGTTCCGTAGCATAAGTAAGCAGCATGTTCGCCAAAATTCGTCGCATACATTTCGTGGGCATCGGCGGCATCGGCATGAGTGGCATCGCCGAAGTGTTGCTTAGTCTCGGATACGAGGTGTCAGGGTCCGACCAGAAACTCTCACCGGTGACCGACCGGCTGCGCAAGCTGGGGGCCGCGATCGCCGAAGGACACAACGCCAGGAACATCGCCGGCGCCGAGGTCGTGGTGACCACCTCGGCGGTCGGCGCGGACAACGCGGAGGTAGTGGCGGCGCGCCAGTTGCGGGTTCCCATCATCCAGCGCGCGGAGATGCTGGCGGAACTGATGCGATTGAAACACGGCATCGCCATTGCCGGCATGCATGGCAAGACCACCACCACATCTATGGTGGCGGCGGTGCTGGCCGCGGGCGGCCTCGATCCTACGGTTGTGGTGGGCGGCCGCATCGATGCCCTGGGCTCCAACGCGCGCACCGGGACCTCGGAATACATGGTGGCCGAGGCCGACGAGAGCGATCGCTCTTTCCTGAAGCTTTCGCCCATCTTGTGCGTGGTCACCAACATCGACCGTGAGCACATGGATTGCTATCGCGACATGGAGGCGGTGGAAGACGCTTTTGTGGAGTTCATCGATCGCATCCCTTTTTACGGGACGGCGGTTTTGTGCAATGACGACGATCGCCTGCGCGAGCTGCTGCCGCGGATCCGGCGCCGGGTGGTGACTTACGGAACGCGGGCGGGATCCGACTTCCACATTGAATCCAGCCAGAGCTTTCCCCGCAGCCGCCCGGACGCCGTGGGCTGCATCTCCGAATTTTCGGTGGAACATCGCGGATTCGGCCTGGGAAAATTCCGCCTGCAAGTCCCCGGCGTGCATAACCTGCTCAACGCGACCGCCGCCATCGCGGTGGGCGTGGGGCTCGATATCAGCGGCGACCACATCCGCGCCGGACTGGAATCATTTCGCGGCGTGGACCGGCGGCTGCAACTGGTGGGTTCAGCCCGCGGGGTCTCGGTGATCGATGATTATGGCCACCACCCCACCGAAATTCGCGCCACCCTCGCCGCCGCCCGCACATGCGGGCCGGGGAAAATCCATGTCATCTTCCAGCCCCATCGCTACACCCGGACCCAGGACCTGCTGGAGGAATTTGTGGGCGCCTTCACCCAGGCCGAGTCGCTGCAGGTGCTGGATGTGTATGCCGCCAGCGAGAAGCCGATCGAAGGCATCAGCGGCTGGCTGCTGGCCGAACGTATCAAGAAAAGCGGACATGTCAGCGCGCGATACGCGTCTTCGTTCGATGCGGCAGTGGCAAGGGTAGTAGCCGCGGCCCAGCCGGGCGACATGATCCTGACTCTCGGCGCGGGAAGCGTGGTGCAGGTGGGAGCGATGGTTTTGCACGAATTGGCGGTCTCCGAAATGGTGGAGCGTTGGACGGATTCGCCCCAAGAATAATGACAAGCCATGTTTTCCAAACGCACCCAGTGGGACCTTCGCTCCAACCTTTTTTCGGCGGCGCTCAACGAGCACCAAAAAAAAGGCGGCAAACTCTTCGACCTGACCGCCTCCAATCCCACGCGCGCCGGGCTCACCTACGATGAGCGAGCCATCCTGGCCGCGATCGCGTCGCCGCAATCACTCGAATACGATCCCCATCCCCAGGGATTGTTTGCCGCGCGCACCGCTGTAGCCGGCTATTATCAACCGATAGGCGCTGCCGAACTCGAGCCCGGCCACATCGTACTGACCACCAGCACCAGCGAGGCGTATTCATTTTGCTTCCGGCTGCTGTGTGATGCCGGTGACCAGGTGCTGGCGCCGCAGCCCAGCTATCCACTGCTCGAGTATCTGGCGACCCTGCAGGACGTGAGCATCGCGCCCTACACGCTGGTGTACGACCATGGCTGGCAGATTGATTTCGCTTCATTGCGCGAGGCGATCACTCCGCGTACCCGCGCTATCGTGGTGGTTCATCCTAATAACCCCACCGGGTCTTACCTGAAACGGAACGAGCTGCGGGAGCTCAACCGGATTTGCGCGGCACAAGACATCGCCATCATCGCCGATGAGGTCTTCCTCGATTTTGCCATAAACCAAAGCCAGGATTTCGTTGCCACCTTCGCCGCCAACCAGGACGCGCTGACGTTCGCGCTCAGCGGCCTCTCTAAAATTGCCGCCCTTCCGCAGATGAAGATCGCATGGATCGCCGCCAGCGGCCCTCCGGCGCTGCGGCAAGACGCGCTGGCTCGCCTGGAGATCATCTCCGACACTTTTCTGTCGGTCAGCACCCCGCTGCAATTAGCCACACCCGCGCTGCTGTACGAGCGTTTCACCATGCAGAAGCAGATCATGGAGCGCGTGCGCGTCAATCTGGACGCGCTCGATGATCAACTGCAGCGGCAAAAGTTATGCCACCGGCTAGAGATTGAAGGCGGATGGTATGCGGTGGTGCGCGTCCCCGCGGTCGCGCCGGACGAAGAAATCGCGATTGAGTTGCTGGAGAAGGAGTCAGTGCTGGTGCATCCCGGGCACTTTTATGATTTTCCCGCGCCGGGATATTTGGTCTTGAGCTTGATCACGCCGGTGGAAGATTTCCGGGAAGGGGTGCGGCGGATGCTGCGCAGATTGGCGGTGTGATGGGTTGCGGGGTGTTGGATTTTCTATAGAGGTTCGGCTTGGGCTTCCGCCGCTGCCCGCTTGGGCAGCATTTCTCCGATCCGTTTGATCTGGGCGCCTACGCCGCGCAGTTTTTCTTCAATGCGCTCGTACCCGCGGTCGATGTGATACACGCGGTCGATGATGGTCTCGCCATCGGCTACCAGGGCGGCCAGCACCAGGGAGGCGGATGCGCGCAGGTCCGACGCCAGCACCGCGGCGGCGCTCAGCGGGGTTTTTCCGGTTACTACCGCGAGGCGGCCTTCGATCTTAATTTGCGCTCCCATTCTCACCAGTTCCTGGGCGTGCATGAAGCGGTTCTCGAAAATATTTTCGGTGATGGTCGAAGCGCCTGTCGCTTGCGTGGCCAGCACCATGTATTGCGCCTGCATGTCGGTGGGGAATCCCGGATATTCCTCGGTGACGATGTCGCCCGCGCTGAGGGTCCCGCCCGAGGTCACCCGCACCGAATCGGCAGTAATTTCAAGCTTCACTCCGGCAACGCGCAATTTTTCCAGAAGCGCAGCGAGGTGGGCGGGGTTACAGTTGGAGACCAGAACGTCTCCTCCGGTGAGCGCGGCCGCGATGATGAAAGTGCCGGCCTCGATGCGGTCGGGAATAATGCGATGGCGCGCGCCCATGAGGCGGGAAACGCCTTGAATTCGGATGGTAGGGGTGCCGCCTCCTTCCACCTTCGCTCCCATTTTATTGAGCAGGATGGCGAGGTCGGCGACCTCGGGCTCGCGCGCGCAGTTTTGCATCACGGTCTCACCCTGCGCCAGCGTCGCGGCCATCATCAGGTCTTCGGTGCCGGTGACTGTGATCTTGTCGAAAACAATCTGCCCGCCGCGCAGCCGTTCGGCCCGGGCCTCAATATAGCCGTGCTCCTGGGTAATAGTGGCGCCCAGGCGTTCCAGGCCCTTGATATGCATGTCGATGGGACGCGCGCCGATGGCGCAGCCTCCCGGCACCGAAACCCGGGCCACGCCGGTGCGCGCCAGCAGCGGGCCCAGGACCAGGGTTGATGCCCGCATGGTCTTCACCAGCTCGTAGCTGGCTTCGGGATTGGTGAGGTTGGCGCAGCGAATGGTGGTGCGATGGTGGGCACGGCCGTAGCCCAGCTCCACCTCGCCTCCCATGGCGACCAGCAGCTTGCGCTCAGTCTGAATGTCGCGCACGTCGGGAATATTTTCGAGAATCACCGGCTCGGCGGTAAGCAACGCGGCGGCCATGGCCGGCAGCGCCGAGTTCTTGGCGCCGCTGATTCTGATGTTGCCGTGCAGGGGATTGCCGCCACGAATGACAAATTTATCCATTGATCAATCTCTGGTTGGGTTCGCGCAGTTTCGTGCGCGGATTTCAAATGAGCGCACGGGTTAGATGCGCGGATTGCCCGCGATGGTTTTCGCAGGAATGAAGAGAAGCGATGGCGCCGCCGGAACTAGTCAACTTCATCGATAGCGCGCCGCAGGTTGCCCTTGGCGGTGAGCAGGCGACGTTCGGCATCGACGCTGTTCACCCTGGTTTTAAGCATGACCAGGGCGACGGGAATGCTGCCGCCGGCGGCCTTGATGGCTTTCTGCGCGGCCGCGCGGTCCAGGCCGGTGGCGGTGCGCACGATGTGAATCCCGCGCTCCATCAGTTTTTCGTTCTTGAGGTGTACGTTCACCATCAGGTTGCCGTACACGAACCCGAGCCGCGCCATGGCCCCCGTGGAAATCATGTTCAGGATCATTTTCTGCGCGGTGCCCGCCTTCATGCGGGTGGAACCCGAGACCACTTCAGGCCCGACCTGGGCGACGATGCTGATTTCAGCGGCGCGGGCCAGATCGGAATCAGGATTGCAGGCCACCGCCACGGTGCCGGCACCTCGTTCGCGGGCGTACAGCAGGGCGGCTACGGTGTAGGGGGTCCGGCCGCTGGCCGACAATCCCACGACCACGTCTTTGCGGGTGGGCCGCTTGCGCGCGATGTCGCGGCGGCCGGCTTCCTTGGAATCTTCATTTTCCTCGGCCGCCGCGAACAGCGCCTTGGAGCCGCCGGCGATAATGGCCTGGATCAATGATGGCGCGGTATTGAACGTCGGCGGGCACTCGGCCGCGTCGAGCGCGGCGATGCGGCCGCTGGTGCCGGCGCCGATGTAAATCAGCCGGCCGCCATCGCTGAGAGCGCGGGCGACGCGGTCAATGGCGAGGGCGATCTCGGGCAGGGCGCGTTCCACCGCGGCCGCTACCTTGGCATCTTCAGCGTTGACGATGCGGCAGATTTCCAGGGCTGACCGCGCATCCAGCTCGGCGGAGGCGGTGTTTTGTTTTTCGGTGCCCATATTGGGCAGTTCAGCGGAAATTTTCATTCCGGTAACGCCTCCAATGCTTCAAAAATGGCGTCATGAAATCGCGGTCGCACCTGCTGAATCGCCTTGTTAGCGCGGTCCGGCCAGGTGCGGTTGGTTAACAGCACGATCACAAGCTGGCGCTCACCATCCACCCATAAAGAAGTGCCGGTATAACCGAGGTGTCCAAATGAACTATGAGAAAAATATTTGCCCGACTGCGAAGGCGCGGAGGGAGTGTCCCAGCCCAACGCGCGCGAGCTGCCCACGGGCAAGCTGACGCGCCGCGTAAATAATTCAACTGCTTCCGGCGCGAACAGGGGACTGCCGCCCAGCGCCATGCATTGCCCGAAGCGCGCCACGTCGCCGGCGGTGGCAAACAGGCCGGCGTGGCCAGAGATTCCCCCCATCACGCTGGCGTTTTCATCATGGACTTCACCCTGGATCACGCGGCCGCAGAATGTGGTGTCGTTGACCGTGGGCGGAATTAAATTTTTAATTTTCGCCGGAGGATTGAATTGAGCGCTCGCCATGCCCAGCGGCTTAAAGATTTCCCGCCCGCAGAATTCGCCGATGTCTTCGCCCGCGATGCGGGTAAGAGCCTCGCCCAGGATGATGAAGCCGATGTCGCTATAAGCGGAGCGCGACATGGGGTCGGCTTCGAGAGGCGCGGCAAGGGCGCGCGCCAGCAAATCATCGCGGCCTGATGATTCTTCAAACAACCGCAAATATTCCGGCAAGCCGCTGTTGTGGGCCAGCAGCATTCCCAGGGTCACCCGGGCGCGGCGGTGATCATGCGCGGCAAACTCGGGAATAATGTCTGCCACCGGCGTCTCCAGCTCAAGCGCGCTCCACTGGTGCAGCAGCATGGCCATGGCGGTGGTGGCAACCACTTTGGTGACCGAGGCCAGGTCGAATATGGTGTCCTCTGCGACTGCGGGCGAGTCGGGGTCGTAGGTAAAATTCCCCACGGGGATGACCACCGGCTCGCGGCCGGGTTGTGCAACCGCAAACGCCGCGCCCGGCATAGCGCGCTGCCCGATGGCGTCGAGCAATAGTTCCCGGGCATGAAGAAAGTTTTTCGGATTCACCGGGTAAGTCCGCGGCGCGGTCGCAGTCTGGAGTGTGTTGGACAGGAAAGACCTCTCGCTACGATTATCTCACTGAAGATTATCTCATTGGTTCCCGGCGCCTGCGCGAAGAAGCGCGTTCACCGGCCGTATCCGGCGAGACTGTTTTAATAATCTATGGCGGGATAGTATGAAGTCAGAGAAATCACTGCGATGAACTGGAGTGAATGGCGAAGATGGCAAATGTAAAGTGGCAATACAGTTTGCGCCGACGGGTCAATGCGGCGATGAAGCGCCGCCTGAGCGATGGTTTGGCCGCAGTCTTTGTGGCGCTGACTGTGGTGGGCGCCTTCGCCCAGACGAACGTCCCGGCAGGCCTGCCCGCCGTGGATGCTGCCATCGAAAAGGCGGTCGCGGACGGGCTGATTCCGGGCGCGGTGTGCGTGATCGCGCACAACGGGAAAATCATCCACCGCCGCGCCTATGGCAACCGTTCGCTGGAGCCGGATCGCGCACCGATGATGGTGAACACCATCTTCGATATCGCCTCGCTGACCAAATCGATTGCCACCGCGACCTCGATCATGCAACTGGTGGAAGAGGGCAAGGTGCGGCTCAACGATCCAGTGGTGAAATACATCCCGGAGTTTGGCCAGAACGGCAAAGGCGACGTGACCGTAAGGCAGTTGCTCACCCACTACTCAGGGCTGCGCGAAGATCTCGATCAGAAAGAGCCCTGGAGCGGCAAGGCCGAAGGCTGGCGCCGGGCTGACGAGGAAAAACTTGTAGCGCCGCCGGGCGCCATGTTCCGCTACAGCGACATCAACTTCATTCTGCTGGGTGAAATCGTGGAGCGCGTCTCGGAAATGCCCCTGGACCAGTATGCCGAGGCCCACATCTTTCAGCCATTGAACATGACCAGCACCCGGTTCCTGCCGCCGGAAAGCTGGCGCGCCCGCATCGCTCCCACTGAATACGACGAGAACCACGTCATGCTGCGCGGTATAGTGCATGACCCCACATCGCGCCGCATGGGCGGAGTGGCGGGCCACGCCGGGCTTTTTTCCAGCGCTGATGATCTTGCGTTGTTCGCGCAGAACCTGCTCTCCGGCACCCGCATCCTGTCGCGGCTGACCATTGAAAAGATGACCACGCCGCAGCAGCCGCCCTGGGCCACCAGCCTGCGAGGACTGGGCTGGGACATCGACTCGCCGTTTTCCAGCAACCGCGGCGAGCTTTTTCCGGTGGGCAGCTTCGGCCATACCGGCTTCACCGGAACGTCGTTGTGGATCGATCCTTACACCCAGACCTATGTCGTGCTGCTGACCAACGCCGTCCATCCGCACGTAGGGAAGTCGGTGGTCTCGCTGCGATCGCGCGTAGCCACCGCGGTGGCCGCGGCGCTGCACCAAGGATTGCGCGAGGGCGACATGCAGAGGCTGCTCACCATCACCGGCTACAACGAACAGGCCGCGGGCCTGCGGCGTCCTATTGCGCGCAATGGCAGCGTCCGCACCGGCATCGATGTATTGGAGGCCTCGAATTTTTCCCAACTGCTGGCCCTGCGCAGCAACTCCGATGGGCAGGCGAACAGCGGCAATCCCATGAACATCGGGCTGTTGACCAATCAAAACGGGGTTGACAGCAACGGGCGGCGCGACATCGATGTGCTGGCCGGCGCTCCCGGAATCAAGCTGGCGGCGTTGTTCAGTCCCGAGCACGGCGTCCAGGGCGTGCTCGATACCAGCGCCATCGACAACGCCATCGACCCTGCCACCGGCACTCCCATCTACAGCGTCTATGGAGACACCAACCCCAAGCGCCACCCACCGCTCGATGTGCTGCGCAAGCTGGATGCGGTGGTTGTCGATCTGCAGGATGCCGGGGTGCGCTTCTGGACCTACGGCACCAGCATGGCCTACTTCCTCGAAGGCGCGGCGCAGGCCGGCATCCCCATCGTGGTTCTGGATCGCCCCAATCCCATCAATGGGGCGGTGGTGCAAGGGCCGGTGAGCGACCCGGGCCTTTCCAGTTTTGTGAATTATTCATCGACGCTGCCCGTGCGCCACGGCATGACCATGGGCGAGCTGGCCAGAATGTACAACGGTGAGCGCAATATCAACGCCCGCCTGACCGTGGTCCCGGTGGAGGGCCTGATCGCGGGCGACTGGTACGACGCCACCGGATTGATGTGGATCGATCCGTCGCCCAATCTGCGCTCGCTTACGCAAAATACTCTTTATCCCGGCGTCGCCCTCGTCGAGGGGACCAATATTTCGGTGGGACGCGGCACCGACGCGCCCTTCGAGTTTGTGGGCGCACCGTGGATACAGCCGCGCGATCTGGCACGCGAGTTGAACTCGCGGATGATCAGCGGCGTGCGCTTTGTCCCGGTAAACTTTACTCCCACGTCGTCGGTCTATTCGGGAATGCAATGCGGAGGAGTTCGCATCGCGCTGCTGGATCGCAACGCTCTCGATTCGCCGGAACTGGGAGTGGAACTGGCCGCAGCCTTGCACAAGCTGTATCCCGCTGACTGGAAGGTGGAGCGAATGAAAAACCTGCTGCTCAACCAGGCGAGTTACGACGCGCTCATCGCCGGGGAAGACCCGCGGCGCATCGCCGACGACTGGCGCGATGACCTGGAAAAATTTCGCAAGGTGCGAGCCAAATACCTGATGTACGAGAAACCAGCGGAGGGAAAATGATGCGGAGACGATTGCTGGGCGCCTGCGCGCTGGTTGCGATTTCCGCTGCCGCGATGGTGGCGTCCACTGCGGAGACTGCGGTCCCGCGGAAACCATCACCACTACAGATGCAATTAAACGAGATGGCCGCGGGCCATCACGGCAAGGTGGCGCTGTTCGCCAAAAACCTGGCCACCGGCGAGACTGTCGAGATCGATGCCGACCGGCCGGTGCAAACGGCGTCCACCATCAAGCTGCCGGTATTGATCGAAGCATTCGCCCAGGTCCAGGCCGGCAAGCGCCACCTCGACGACAAGATCGTCATGCGCGCCGGCGACGTCATTCCCCAGGTGATCTCGCCGGCGCCCGACGCGGTTGGCCGCAAGGGACGCGCGAGACCGCTTCGCCCGCCCAAGCGGTGCCCGGCCTGCGAGACAGCCACGGTCAAGCCCGAGGCCGGGGTCTGGACGATCTGTCCGAATCGGGACGGCTGCCCCGGCCAGCAGTGGCAGCTGCTCAAGCACTTCGTCTCCCGCGGGGCGATGGACATCGAGGGGCTCGGGGAGGAGCGCGTCTCCCAGCTGATGAACGAGGGGCTGCTGCGCAGCGCGGCCGACATCTACGAGCTGCGCTCCGAACCCCTGACCGCGCTCGAGGGCTTCGGCGAGACGTCCGCCCGCAACCTGCTCGCGGCGATCGAAGCCTCCAAGGAGCGGCCCTTCGCGCGCGTTCTCTTCGCGCTGGGAATCGAGAGCGTCGGTTCGGTCAACGCGCGCAACCTCGCCCAGCGCTTCGGTTCGATCGACGCACTGATGGCGGCCTCGCCCGAAGAGGTCGCACAGACCCCCGGCAGCGGGCCGGTCGTGGCGCAGATCGTCGCCGAGTCGCTGCGCGAGCCGGCGATGACGGCGCTGATCGCGCGCCTGCGGGCCGCCGGCCTGCGCTTCGAGCAGGAGGGCCCGGCGCCGGGGCACGGGCCGCTGGCCGACAAGGTGCTCGTCCTCACGGGCACGCTTCCCACGCTCACGCGCGAGCAGGCGACCGAACGGATCCTCGCCGCCGGAGGGCGGGTGACCTCCTCGGTGTCGAAGAAGACCGACTACGTGGTCGCCGGCGAGACACCCGGCTCAAAGCTCGAGAAGGCCCAGCGCCTGGACGTGCCCGTGCTCGACGAGGCAGGCCTGCTGGAACTGCTCGACGGCTGAGCGGCCCCCTACAATGCCCGCATGGGCAAGGTCGTCAAACTCGAGGCCCAGAGCAAGTCCCGAGGCAAGGCCGCCGCAAAGCGGACCCAGCGGCGCCGGCGGCGCCGGCGCCGCTCGAAGACCGCGCTGGTGCTCGGCGGCGGCGGCTTCACCGGCGGCGTCTACGAGATCGGGGCG
>JBBSHD010000005.1:0-17959 GCA_038253455.1 Terriglobales bacterium
AGCGAATTTTCCATTATTTCCGCAGCAAGCCTCGACCGGGGCGCCGCACGTCGATGCACTCTACTTTTTCCTGATTGCGGTCACAGTATTTTTCTGCGTTCTGATCTTCGGCCTGCTGATCACCTTCTCGCTGAAGTTCCGGGCGCGCAAAGGCCGGGTGGCCACCCAGATCGAAGGCTCGCTTCCACTGGAGCTGACCTGGACGATCATCCCGCTGATCATTTCGCTGGGCTTGTACGTGTGGGGCGCCAACTTGTATTTTGAAATGCGCAGGCCGCCGCTGGGCGCGATGGAGATCTATGGCGTTCCCAAGCAATGGATGTGGAAGTTCGAGCATCCCGACGGGCATCGCGAGATCAACGAGCTGCACGTCCCGGTGGGGCGTCCGGTGAAGATGACGATGATCTCGCAGGACGTGATCCACAGCTTCTTCGTCCCCGCATTCCGGGTGAAGACCGACGTGCTGCCCGGCCGGTACACCACCGCGTGGTTCGAGGCGACCACCACCGGGCACTACCACCTTTTTTGCTCGCAATATTGCGGCACCAAACATTCGGCGATGATTGGCGAGGTTTTTGTCATGGAGCCGGCGCAATATGAGCAGTGGCTCAGTGGCAGCGCCGGCGAGGGTTCGCTGGCGTCCTCGGGCGAGAAGCTGTTTCAGAGCATGGCTTGCAATACCTGTCACCGTTCGGATTCCGGCGCGCGCGGCCCCAACCTGGTGGGCCTGTTCGGAAAACCGGTGAAGCTCACCAACGGCGCCACGGTCATCGCCGACGAGGCGTATCTCCGGGAATCGATTCTGACGCCAAGCGCCAAGATCGTCGCCGGCTTCCAGCCCATCATGCCCACCTTCCAGGGACAGATCAATGAAGAAGGGGTGCTGGCGCTGATCCAATACATTAAGACCATGAAAGACGCGCAGAACCTGGCCCCCACGAACACCCAAAATCCGCCGGGACCTGATGCGGGAGCGCGGCCGGCCAAAGGGATGCAGAATCCAGGGACCCAAAAACCATGAGCACCGCCTTAATCACACCAGCCCCGACGATGCCGCGAGATAACTATCTCAATAACGGTTATGGCGTGCGCTCGTGGCTGCTGACCACAGATCACAAACGCATCGCGCTGATGTACCTGGTGACGATCACGTTTTTCTTCTTTGTGGGCGGCGCCATGGCCACGATGATACGGCTGGAGCTGCTGACGCCGGCGGGGGACCTGGTCAGCTCCGACACGTACAACAAGCTGTTCACCATGCACGGGGTGATGATGGTGTTCTTTTTCCTCATACCATCGATCCCCACCACGCTGGGCAACTTCCTGGTGCCCATGATGATCGGGGCGCGCGACCTGGCGTTCCCCAAGCTGAACCTGGCCAGTTATTACGTGTACCTCACCGGCGCGCTGTTCACCATGTACGCGGTGATCAGCGGCGGGGTTGACACCGGCTGGACTTTCTACACGCCGCTGAGCACGTCGTTTGCCAACACTCACGTGATCGCCACCGCGGTGGGCATCCTGATCGCGGGCTTCTCGTCGATTTTTACGGGCATCAACTTCATCGTGACCATCCATCGCATGCGCGCGCCGGGCATGACCTGGAGCCGGCTGCCGCTGTTCATCTGGGCGCACTACGCCACCAGCCTGATCATGGTGCTGGGGACCCCGGTGATCGCGATCACCCTGATCATGGTGGCCCTCGAACGCGGGTTCCACCTGGGAATCTTTGATCCCGCGCGCGGCGGCGATCCGCTGCTGTTCCAGCATTTGTTCTGGTTCTATTCGCATCCCGCGGTCTACATCATGATTTTGCCGGGGATGGGCGTGATCAGCGAACTCGTGACCTGTTTCTCGCGCAAGCGGATTTTCGGTTACAACTTCGTGGCCTTTTCCAGCATGGCCATCGCCGTGTTCGGCTTCCTGGTATGGGCGCATCACATGTTCGTGGCCGGCATATCCACCTACGCGGCCATGGTGTTTTCGCTGCTCAGCTACCTGGTGGCGATACCATCGGCGATCAAAGTCTTTAACTGGACGGCGACCATGTACAAAGGGTCGATCACGTTCAAGACCCCCATGTTGTACGTGTTCGGCTTCATCGGCCTATTCACCATGGGCGGCATGACCGGCTTGTTCCTGGCGGCGCTGGGAATCGACATGCACGTCACCGAGACCTATTTCATCGTCGCCCACTTCCACTACATCATGGTGGGCGGAATGGTGATGGCGTACATGGGCGCGCTGCATTTCTGGTGGCCGAAGATCACCGGACGCATGTATCCGGAAAACCTGGCGCGGCTGGCGGCGCTGATCATTTTTGTCGGGTTCAATCTCACGTTCTTCCCGCAATTCATCCTGGGATACCTGGGCATGCCGCGGCGCTACCACGCTTATCCGCCGGAATTTCAGGTATTGAATGTGATGTCGAGCGCGGGCGCTTCCATCTTGGCCATCGGCTACCTCCTGCCCATGATTTATTTCATGTGGTCGATGCGCTACGGAAGGATTGCCGGACCGAACCCGTGGAACGCCAAAGGGTTGGAGTGGGAAACCACGTCGCCGCCGCCCACTCATAATTTTGCCGAGACCCCTATCGTGACCGAAGAAGCGTACGCGTATGGAACCACCACCGCGGAGGTGCAACGTGTCTGATAGCCGCACCGCCGCAGCCGTGGAAGGGACCGCAACCGCGCACGGCGGCAATCCTGCGCTTCTCCACCACTTTGAAACCGTGGAGCAGCAGCGCGACGCCTCGAGCCTGGGGATGTGGGTATTTCTCGCCCAGGAAGTGATGTTCTTCGGCGGCCTGTTCTGCGTGTACCTGGTTTACCGCCTGAAGTATTACGAGGCGTTTGTCGCCGGCAGCAACACCCTGAACGTGCCCATGGGCGCGATCAACACCGGGGTGCTGATCTGCAGCAGCCTAACCATGGCCATGGCGGTGTACAGCGCGCAAATCGGCAAGCGCAAGATGCTGATGTTTTTTCTGGCGGCGACGATGCTGTTCGGCGCGGTCTTCCTGGGCGTCAAGAGCGTTGAATACAAGCAGAAATTTACCGACCACCATATTCCGGGGGCGTCGTTCAGCACCGCTGAGTTTGAACAAAAGGACCACCTGCCCCGCGACGTGGCCAACGAGACCCAGATTTATTTCTCGCTTTATTTCGCCATGACCGGGATGCACGCCATCCACATGATCGTAGGCATGGTCATCATGGGGTTCCTGATCTTTCATTCGTGGCGGGGAAAGTATCCGCCGGGACATTACACTACCATTGAGAACTTCGGGCTGTACTGGCACTTTGTCGATATTGTTTGGATATTTTTGTTTCCCCTGTTGTATTTGATCAGCCGGCGTCACTAGGCGGAGAGCGCACCTATGTCAGCCAACCATGTCGTACCACTGAGAGTTTACTTCGCGGTATTTATCACCCTTCTGGTGATGACCGGGGTCACGACGTGGGTCGCCTACATTGACCTGGGAGTATTCAATCCCGTGATGGCGCTGGTGATCGCGACGTTCAAGGCAGTGCTGGTGATCCTGTTCTTCATGCACGTCAAATATTCCAGCAAGCTTACCTGGCTGGTGGTCAGCGCGGCGTTCTTTTTCCTGGGGATCATGCTGACGCTCACGATGTCGGATTATCTCAGCCGTGCCTGGCCGATGCAGTAACGTTCAGCTTCAACTTCCTTGAGATAAGCCTCCCGGCGCAGTCCGCCCGGCCAATTCTGTTGTTGATTTATACTCAATAAGCTCGTGGTTCGCGTGGATTCCAGTTCTGCCAGTCACCTCCCATCCCCTATGAAGATTCTGGTCTGCGTTAAACAGGTTCCCCAAAAAGATGCGCCTCTCAAGCTGAATGAATCCGGCGCCTGGATTCGCGAAGACGTCTCCTACGAGGTGAACGAGCCCGACGCCTACGCGCTGGAAGAGGCGCTGCGCCAGAAAGAAAAACATTCAGGCGAGGTAGTGGTCATCACCACCGGGCCCACGCGCGCACAGCAGGTCTTGCGGGAAGCGCTGGCCAAGGGCGCGGACCGCGCGATTCATCTGGAAGACCCCGCATTTGTAGGCCTGGACGCGTTCAACACCGCCAAGGCCATCGCCGCCGCCATCAAAGATGAGAAATTTGACCTGATCTTTACCGGGCTGCAGTCGGATGATTACGGCTACGCGCAAACCGGCGTAATCCTGGCGGAATTGCTGGGATGGGCGCATGCCACCATTATCATGCACATCGAGAGGTCTGAGACCGGCATCAAGGTCAAGCGCGAGCTGGAGTCGGGTTATTTCCAGTACGTGGAAATGCCGCTGCCCGCGGTGCTGACCATCCAGTCGGGCATCAACAAGCTGCGGTACGCCACCCTGATCGGCATCAAGCAGGCGAAGAACAAGCCCATGCGTAAGGTGACGATGGCGGAAGTGCAATCCGCGATCAGCCCCAACCTGCAGAAAATCGAAAAACTTTATATTCCCCACAAGGCCAAGAAGACGGTGATGCTCGAAGGCTCGCCGGCGGAGATCGCCAAAAACCTGGTGGAGAAACTCAAGAACGAAGTGCGGGTTCTCTAGCCGCGAAGGCCTGGGCATCGGGCCGCGGGCCACTGCGATTTAGAAAAGGATTGAGACTGGGATGGCGGAAACGATTCTCGTAGTCGTTGAGCAGCGCGAAGGCAAACTGAACCGGGTTTCCTACGAGACCCTGGCCGGTGCGCAGGCGATTGCCGGTGAAATGGGCTGGCAGCTTGAGGCTGCGGTGGTGGGCAGCGGCATCGCCGAGATCGCCGCCGAAATTGCCGCAAAAAAAGTGAGCAAAGTGTATGCGGTGGAATCGCCCGGGCTGGCTCCGTACACGCCGGATGGTTTCGTCGCCGCGCTCAAAGAGCTGATCTCTTCGCGGCGGCCGCGGCTGGTGCTGATGCCCCACACCTACCAGGTGCGCGACTTTGCTCCCAAGCTGGCAACCGCCCTGGCGAGCACCCTGATCAGCGACGCCACCGGATACGTGAAAGATGGCGATCGCGTGCTGTTCACGCGGCAGATGTTCCAGGGAAAGTTTTCCGCCGACGTTTCGTTTACCGGCGAGCCGCCTTATTTCGCGACATTTCAGACCGGCTCCTTCCGCGGCGACCAGGCTGCGGCGGGAGACGCGCCGGCCCCGGTGGAAACGGTCAACGTCGAAATCGCTGATGGCGTGGTGCGCAACCGTCCCGAACCCGCATTCAAAGAAGCCAAGCAGGCGGTTGACCTGACGCAGGCGCCCATCATCGTGGCCGTTGGCCGCGGTATCAAAGAGCAGAAGAACATCGAGATTGCCAAGCAACTGGCGGATTTGCTGGATGCGGAGCTGGCGGCTTCGCGCCCCATCTGCGACGCGGGATGGCTGCCCATGGACCGCCAGATCGGCTCATCGGGACAAACCGTCGCTCCCAAGCTCTACCTGGCGCTGGGAATCAGCGGCGCTATTCAGCACGTGGTAGGAATGAAGGGCGCGCGCACGATCATTGCGATCAATAAAGACGCCGACGCCCCGATCTTCGAGATCGCGGATTATGGAATCGTCGCCAACTTGTTCGATATCGTGCCGCCGCTGATGGAAGAAATAAAAAAAGCCAAAGGTTGATGGCGGTTCTGGCCCTTTTCCCCCATGCTGATCTTTCGCAAAGCCCTGGCTGATGTTGACCGTCCACAGATGGATGCCGACGTGGTCATCGTGGGCGGCGGGCCCGCGGGCCTGGCGTGCGCGCTACGCCTTTCGCAACTGATCGACGAGCACAACCAGCAGCATCCTGAGCAGCCTCTCCCCAAAGACAATATTTACGTGCTGGAAAAAGCGCGCGAGGCCGGACAACATTCGCTTTCCGGCGCGCTGCTCGATCCGCGATCGATGCGCGAGCTGCTGCCGGGCTTCGAGAAGGAAGCGCCGCTCGATGCCGAGGTGGTCAAGGAAGCGGTTTATTACCTCACCGAAAAATCCAGGTTCAAGCTGCCCATCACCCCACCGCCGCTGCGCGATCACGGCAACTACGTAATCTCCCTGAACCGCTTCGTAAAGTGGATGGCGGAAAAAGTGGAAGCCGCGGGCATCACCATTTTCAGCGGCTTTGCCGGCTCCGAACTACTGCTCGAAGGCGGCCGCGTGATCGGGGTGCGCACCGATGACAAGGGCGTGGACAAGAACAACGAGCGCAAATCAAATTTTGAGCCCGGCTATGACCTGCGGGCGAAAGTGGTCATCCTGGCGGAGGGCGCCAGGGGCTCGCTGACCAAGCAACTGGTCGCGAAATTTGATTTGCAGCGCGATCGCAATCCCCAGACCTATGGCATTGGAGTCAAGGAATTGTGGGAGGTCCCCAGCGGCAAGATCAGCGCCGGCGAAGTGATCTACACCATGGGATGGCCGCTGAGCACCCGCGAATACGGGGGCGCATGGATCTACGGCGGCAAGGACAACATCGTCTCCCTGGGATACGTGACCGGGCTCGACTATGGCGATCCGCGCACCGATCCCCAGCATGTTCTGCAGTCGTTCAAGAAGCACCCCTTCATCGCCAGCCTGCTGGAAGGCGGCAAGCTGGTGCGCTATGGCGCCAAGGCGCTGCCCTACGGCGGATGGTATTCCATGCCGCCGCTGGCGGGTGACGGCTGGATGATCATCGGCGACTCCGCCGCCATGCTGAACTCGCAACGCCTCAAAGGAATTCACCTGGCCATCAAGAGCGGCATGCTGTGCGCCGAGACCGCATTTGCAGGGATGCAGAAAGATGATTTTTCGCGCGCGCAACTCGAGACTTATCCGGAAAAAGTGAACCAGAGCTGGATCAAGGACGAACTGTGGAAGGTGCGCAACTTCCACCAGGGCTTCGAACACGGTTTCTGGGGCGGCCTGTTTCATGCCGGTCTGCAGCAGTTCAGCGGCGGCCGCGGCCTGCGCGCACGCTATGGCTCGAAAGCCGGGCACCAGAGCATGCAGAAGCTCGATACCTTGCCGGCGGACGGCGGCGAGCGGTCGCAGATTCTGGGCGAAGCCCGGGGCGACGGCAAGCTGACCTTCGATAAGCTCACCGACCTCTACCACTCCGGCACGCGCCATGAAGAGGACCAGCCTTCCCACCTGGTCATCCACGACACCAACATCTGTAATACGCGATGCATCACCGAATACGGCAACCCGTGCCATAACTTTTGTCCGGCCAACGTGTACGAAATGGTGGAAACCAGCGAAGGCAAGCAGATTCATCTCAACCCATCCAACTGTGTCCACTGCAAGACCTGCGACATCATGGATCCCTACGAAATCATCACTTGGGTGCCGCCGGAAGGCGGGGGCGGTCCCAACTACGACGGCATGTAAACCGCGGCGTCCGCGATAAGCGGGTTATAATTCTGGTTAGTTTCCGATCGCTCGCGGCCTCTGGGAAATGCCGTGGGGCGGGCGACGGTGCTGGATGCAGGCGTCATGAGGATGCTGCGTGCAGCCGAGGGTTCAGGGGGAAACGCCTGCGCCTCCCCATTGGAAAGGAAACGCCGCGCCGAAGAACCGGCCGTCAGGGCCATCTTCCCCTCTCGTTGTTGCGCGGAGTCGCGCCTTTCCAGTGCCATCGAAACCTTTTCTGGCCGCCACTTTATGCGACTGCGCGATAAATTCGGGCGTTCCATCACCGACTTGCGGATGTCGATCACCGACCGCTGCAACTACAAGTGCGTGTATTGCCGCACGGGAAACGAAGGCGCGTTGTATGCCGATCTCCCCACCCCGGAATATCTCCGTATGGCGCGGATTTTCGTACAGCAGGGCATCGAGAAAATCCGGCTCACCGGCGGCGAACCACTCTTACGCAAAAGCATAGTCGAGTTGGTGCGTGGGCTGGCGGAATTGCGGACCCTCGATGACCAACCCCTGGACATCGCCCTGACCACCAACGGGCACCTGCTGGCGGAGCTGGCGGCGCCGCTTAAAGATGCGGGCCTGACCCGGGTGACCGTCAGCATGGATGCGGTGGACGAGGAAAGCTCTTTCCGGATCACGCGCGTGCCCAACGCCTATCCCCAGGTGCTGGCGGGGATTCGCGCCGCGGTGCGCTGCGGGTTAAACCCGGTAAAGGTAAATTGCGTTTTATTGCGCGGGCTGAACGATCACCAGATTCCGGAGTTTGGCCGGTTCGCTCGCGAAGAAGGTGTAGTGATGCGGTTCATCGAGTTCATGCCGCTCGAAGAAGACCGCTTGTGGGGACCGGAGATCGTGGTTCCGGTTGCCGAAGTCCTCACGCGGATGGCGGCGTTCATGCCGCTGCGGGAGATCGAGCACGCGCGCAGCGAGACCGCGCGGCGCTTCACATTTGCCGATGGCAAGGGGGAGATCGGAATCATCGCGCCGGTTTCAGACCCGTTTTGCGGGGAGTGCAGCCGTGTGCGCCTTACCAGCGATGGAAAAATTCGTACCTGCCTGTTCTCGCTGTTCGATCATGACCTGGCGGGTATGATGCATCGCGGGGCCAGCGATGAACAGATGGCGGCGTTTATCCACGGGGTAATTGCCAAGAAGGAAGCGCGGCATCATATCGGCGAGGCGGGGTTCCAGCGGCCTGATCGCAGCATGGTGCATATTGGGGGGTAACCCTTCGTGCTTATCTCCAGAGCGAAAACCTGGATCGCACGAAGAGTTGTCGCGGAGTAGGGGTTCTTCCTCGCCCCGGTGAAACTGGGGATCGTCAGAATGACAACTCCAAATGGCGTGTTCGCTGGCTTATGTTTTCTTATGCAACTTCCTCAGGTTTTGGCGGAAGAGTAAAACCTGGTTCAGACAACTCTCTAGCCCTGCGACAACCCTTTAACATCGACGTCATTGTGCCCAAGGCGGCAAAGTGCCATAATTATCCGGTTCGTGATCCGGGCTGAAAGATTCTACGGGTTTGCCCCGGAATTTAAATCTTTTGGCGATTGCGGACATCGAATTATTAGTACGTGCTGGCTTCAACATCCCCGTAAGTCGGGAGCGATGGCGACATCGCCCAGTGGACTTACTGGAGCCGGTTAAAAAATGCTTTCAACATCCCCGTTTCGAATCCGGCGCAAGCCGGGGACGAAGCTGAAGGCGGAACAAAAATTGAATAGCCTTATCGACATTGCTCTTACCGGCGCTGGTGTTGACACGCTGGAATCTGCCATCGCGGGAACTTCCTGCTCCCTGGAAAATTACCTGGTGCTGCCCGACCACACGCTGGACGAGCGCATTGCCGCGGCGCGGGAGCGCCTGGGTAGCCGCGTGCTGATCCTGGGCCACCACTACCAGCGGGACGAAGTGATGCGCTTCGCCGACATTCGCGGCGATTCTTACAAGCTGGCGCGCGAGGGCGCGCGCAGCAACGCGGAAACCATCGTGTTTTGCGGGGTGCATTTCATGGCGGAAAGCGCCGATGTGCTGGCTCGTCCCGGGCAGCAGGTGATTTTGCCCGACCTCAACGCCGGCTGTTCGATGGCGGACATGGCCGAGATCGGCCAGGTGGAAGAGTGCTGGGATGCGCTGGTGGATGCCGGCCTGACCACAGCTTCCGGAGAAGGCGTCACTCCCATCACTTACATGAATTCGGCGGCGGCCATCAAGGCGTTCTGCGGCGAGCGCGGGGGACTGGTATGCACATCGTCCAACGCGGCGGCGGCCTTTCGCTGGGGCTATGACAAGTCCGCCAAAATTCTCTTTCTTCCCGACCAGCACCTGGGACGCAACACCGCGTGGGCCATGGGCATCGCGCTCGACGAGATGGTGGTCTGGGACCCGTTCTTTCCCATGGGCGGCTTGACCGCGGAAAAGCTGCGGGCGGCGCGCGTCATCCTGTGGAAAGGGCACTGCTCGGTGCACCAGCGATTTCTGCCGGAACATGTGGATGCGGTGCGCTTGAAACACCCCGGGATCACCGTGGTGGTCCATCCGGAATGCCGCTGGGAGGTCTGCCAGAAGGCTGATGTACAGGGATCGACGGAAAAAATATTGAAAGTCATCAGCGAAGCCCCGCCGGGCTCGAAGTTCGCGGTGGGCACCGAGATCCATCACGTGAACCGCATCGCCAACGAGTTTCGCAAAGAAGGTAAAATGGTAATAACCCTGGATGATTCAGGGTGCCTGTGCACGACGATGTTTCGCATCTCTCCGGCGCATTTATGCTGGGTGCTGGAAAACCTGGCGGACGACAACGTGGTCAACCGCATCGTGGTGCGTGACGACGTTAAGCACTGGGCGAAGATTGCGCTGGACCGCATGTTGGAACTGGCGGCCTAGGCCAAAGAAGAGAAAAGCAAATTATGGCGCAGCGAACTTTCACTCTCGACGAGGCACAGTTGCTTTTGCCCATCCTCGAAGCGCTGCTGAAGCGCGGCATTGCCGCGCGCAAAACCATCTTCGACGTTGACGAGGAGTTCCAGGAACTGCATCACCGCATTTTCATCCAGGGCGGCCTCACCGTGGATATTCCCCGGATGGCCCGGCGCCGCGCCGAGCGTGACAAAGCGACTCAGGCCCTGAAGGACGCGCTCGCCGAGATCGATTCGGCGGGGGTGCAGGTGAAGGACCTGGATGTGGGATTGCTGGATTTTCCCACGCTGATGGAAGAAAAGATCGTGCTGTTGTGCTGGAAGATGGGCGAGAGCAAAATTACTCACTGGCATGGCACTGATGAAGGTTTTTCCAGCCGCAAGCCGCTGCCCGCGCCTAAGAGCAAGCGCGAAAAACCTAATTAATGGGGGCGCCGCCCGGCGCTTCTTGCTTTCCTGAAAAACCCTGGAGCAAAAGAAAACGCGAGGTCCGTCGCTCAAACAAGAAGAAAGAGTCGCTCCAGAACGACAAGGGTTCAGGGAGTGTTCGCTTGGCGATGATCTCTGATGCAACTTCTTGAGACTTTTGCGGGCAGGCAATTGTGGATTCACTCCGCTGGTTGATTGCGAAACCGCTCGAGATTGCTGCGGAGCCCTTGTTAGATCGCAACGATCTAGTTGGCCAAAGGGGCCACGAGCAGGCATAGCAAGGCAATAAGGATGGCATTACTCATACGCATGACGGGCCTCTCGAGTGCATTGCGTTCTTTAAAATCATTCGCCCTCGAACGCAGCGGTTGTTCGGTTAGAAAAGGGTTCTTGGGAAACCTTAACTTGGTGGGTGGGGCAAGTCTGGTCACTATTGCTCAGGGGGTGCGGGCAGAGGGCGGATAGGAAGAGATTTTCTTCGGATAACCGGTCTTACGCGCCGTAGCCTCGGCCCCGGTGTGCCAGGCCGGCCACTTCAGGGGGCGAGGCAATCGACAGCAGGAAGGCGCAATTCTGTTGGGCCGAAACGCTGTGTTTGATCGAAGGATTGATGACCAGCAGGTGCCCGGATTCGACGACGAGGTCCTGATCGAGAACCTTTACCCGGGTTGAACCTTTAAGAATGTGCAGCGTGACCGTCCCGTCGGCATGGTGTTCACGCATCTGGGCCTGGGAATCCATGGCGATCAAGACGACTCGCAGGTGAGGCCGCTTGGTGAGGGGCTTGGAATGGATGCCCGAGTGCCACGGCCGGGCGGCCTCAAAATCGCGCAACTCGGCTTGGAGATCGAAATTGACAAGTTCGTCGTTGATCAAATCCGGCTCGGTGACCATCGGCAGTCCTTGGGAAACCATTTTAGTCCCGGAGATTTCGAGAAGGGAAGTTTTGGTGTGTCGTGCCTATGGAAGAAGCATACGGAGCAATTTAGCGGCAACGATTGCGGGGAACAATAGTAGGAAAGAGTTAGCGGT
The DNA here is from genome assembly GCA_038253455.1 of Terriglobales bacterium. Taxonomy (GTDB): domain Bacteria; phylum Acidobacteriota; class Terriglobia; order Terriglobales; family Acidobacteriaceae; genus JBBQWT01. The sequence continues at coordinate 11,774 of JBBSHD010000005.1, forward strand.
GGCCGCGAAAGGCGGCCGGGAAAGGAAAGTGGACTTCAGAAACCTGGCTGGGCGATGATGCCTTTGCCTTCGGTGCAGTGGTAGCTGCGGCCGGCGGTCAAGTTCTTGAACTCTTCTACTCTGCCGCTGGGCCATTGAATTACGGCGCGCTCCACCTTGTCCCGTTTCCCCACGCCAAAGGTTACCGGCAGCTCGGATTGCGATAGGTAGCTGGAGCCGCTTTTTACGGTGCGGGACTGGGTCTGGCCGCCGTGGTCGATGTGGATTTCGGCGCCGATGGCGTCGCGGTTCGATTTTGTGCCGGTCAGGATAAATCTTATGCAGCGATTCCCGCTGAGCTGGTCGTTGCGGTAGAGACTGGCGGGGCCGTTGTTGGTGGTGATCAGCAGATCCACGTCGCCGTCGCGGTCAAAATCCGCGCATGCCAGGCCACGGCCTACTTTGGGTTTCTGGAGGTCTTCTCCCACCTGGCTGGAAACGTCGCGAAAGGAGTGGTAGCCGGTGTTGAGAAACAACTGCGGCGCCTGCGCATAACCGACGTTGCCGCGAATGTGGCGCACGGTTTCGTCTATATGTCCGTTGGCTACCACGAAATCGAGATAGCCATCGAGGTTGGCATCGAGGAACTGGCAGCCGAAGCCGACGCTGTCACGCGAGGGCACACCGATCCCCGCCGCCGGCGCGATGTCTTCATATCCGCCGCGCGCTTGCGGGTGGTACAGGCCGAACATTTCGTTGTCAAAATTGGTGATGCCCACTCCCGGAGCGCCGGAGTTATCGAAGTCGGCGGCGTCGATGCCCATGCCGCCGCGGGCTTTGCCTTCGGCGCTGAACGCGATTCCGCTTTCCACGCCGATTTCTTTGAAGGCGCCGTTGCGCAGGTTGCGGTAGAGCTTGGTGGGCTGGGTATCATTGGCCACCACCAGGCTGGGCCAGCCGCTCTTATCCAGATCGAGCATGGCCACGCCCAGTGATTTCGAGCTGGTGTCAAAGATGCCGCTGCCGGCAGTGACATCTTCAAAAGTTCCGTCGCCGCGGTTATGGAAAAGCCAGTTGGTCTCCCCCCGATAGGCTTCAGGGGTGCAGTAGGACTTATGCTTTCCATCGAGGCTGCAGAAAACGTCGCCCGGCGGCGACCATCGCACGTAGTTACACACGAACAGGTCGAGCAGGCCATCGCGATCGTAGTCGAACCATAACGCGGAGGTGCTGAAGCCGGTACGCTTCCCCAGCCGGCTGGCGCTGGTCACATCGACGAACGTGCCCTTGCCGGTATTGCGAAACAACCGGTTCTGGCCGACGCAGGTGATGAAGATGTCGGGAAAGCCGTCGTTGTTGTAATCGCCGACCGCCACCCCCAGCCCGTACATTTCAACGTCGAGGCCCGCCTTGCGGGTCACGTCGGTGAACGTTCCGTTGCGGTTATTGCGATAGAGGCGAAGAGTGCTGCGCTGGCGCTGGTGGCCGGGCCAGTCTGCTCCGTTGATGAGCAGAATGTCCTGCCAGCCGTCCTGATCGTAATCGAGAAACGCGCATCCCGCGCCCAAGGTTTCGGGAAGAAGTTTTTTCCCATACGCGCCGTTGTTGTGGTGAAAGTCGATGCCGGCGCGAGCGGTGACATCCACAAAGCGCAATCCGGGCGAAGCCGGGCCGGCCGCCAGCGCGGTCTCAAGAAACTGGGGCAAGACCGGCGCGGCCGCGAGACCAGCGAGGCCGTAAAGAAATGACCGGCGGTTCACGGGATGTTCACCAGCCCGTTGCGAATGGCATAGACGACCAGCTCGGCGGTCTTGTGGATGCCGAGCGCGTCCATGATATTGGCGCGGTGCACCGCCACGGTGTTGGCGCTGAGGTTGAGCTGCGCCGCAATTTCTTTATTGGATTTGCCATCGACGATCCACTGCAATACTTCGAGCTCGCGCACGGTGAGGCCGTGGTTGCGTTCGCCCTTGAGCGCCGGAGTTTTGGTGAGGCGCGCATCGAGAACGATCTCACCGGCGGCGACCTGGCGCACGGCGGCGACGAGCTCAAGGTCAATGGCGCTCTTGAGCACAAATCCGCGAGCGCCGGCTTCCATCGCCTGCCGTACCAGGGTGTCTTCGGAATGCATGCTCAGCATTAGCACCAGGCTGGCAGGTGAATTCTCCAGGATCTGCCGGGTGGCGGCGAGGCCGCTCATGCCGGGCAGCGCACAATCCATGACAATGACGCGGGGGTCGAGCTGCGCGGCGAGACGAATGGCTTCGGCGCCGTCGCCCGCCTCGCCCACCACGGTTAGATCGGGAGCATCCTCGAGAAGCCTGCGAAAGCCGCTGCGCACGAGGCCATGGTCATCGACCAGCAGAACCGTGATCTTATCCGGCATGGGACTCCAGTTGAGCGCGGGGTACACGCAGCCGCACCAGCGTACCACCCTGCGCGGGACGAAGAAATTCGATGCTGCCGCCGAGCAAGTGTGCGCGCTCGCGCATGGCGACCAGGCCAATACCTTTGCGCTCGGGGTCTGGCGAGAACCCGCTGCCATGATCCTCGACGTCAAGCTCCAGGGCATCGGCAAGATAGCGAAGGCGCACCCAGGCGGCGCGCGCTCCGGAATGACGCGATACGTTGTTCAGCGCTTCCTGCAGCACGCGGTAGATGTGAACGCCGCCGCCGGCATCGACGGCAAAGGATTCACCCGACTTGTCATAGGCGATGTCCACGCCGCTCTGCCGTTCGGCTACGGGGATGTACCAGTCGATGGTCGTTTCTAATCCCGATTCGTCGAGCATCACCGGATGCAGGGCCTGGGAGAGGCTGCGCACGCTCTCCAGCGTGGATTGCGCAATGGTCATCACCTCGGAAATATCGCTGCGCAGCGACGAACCTTCGGGCGCATGGTTTCCGGCGCGGCTGAGCATGGAGCCAATCGCGGTGAGCACCTGGCCAAACTCGTCATGCAGCTCGCGGGAGATGTAGCGCAGCGTGGATTCCTGGGTGGAAATAAGTTTTTGCGCGAGCTCGCTGCGCTGCCCTGATAACGCCGCCAGTTGCGCGAAGACGCGGCGGTTGGAGCGGATGAGATAAAGGCTGGTGAACATAATCGCGATCAGGGTGGCGGTAAGAAAAAAATAAACCTGGCGCTGCACCCGGTTGTAGATATCGGCGATGCGCAGCGAGGCCCGCTCTTCGCTCTCGTTATTCTGCACCAGCAGGCGGGAGACAGAATTGCTCAGCGCGGCCTGGCGGGCCTGCAGGGAATCGCGGATCTGCGCGCGCGCGTCCTCTTCATGGCCATCGCGGGCCACCGCGAATATGCGGTCGGCGGCGTCCCAGAACTGCACCAGCGAACTTCCCAAAAACTGCATTTGTTCGGGAGTCTGACGCCCGGCGGATTGCTCGTCCTGCAAGCGGAGGGCGTCGTCAAGGTCGGTGCGGATGCGCTGGAACTGCGCCGACCAGGCGGTGAGCGGGTAGGGCTCCTCACGGTCCAGCATGTCACGCATGGCCAGCGCCAGCAGGTTGAGATCGTTTTGAATGCGCAACAGGCGGAGCGAGTCTTTGCGATCGCGGTCGGCGAGATCGGTTTGCAGCTTGCGCAGCCCGGAAATCTGCACCGTGATGTATGAGGAGTAAGCCACCACCGCGGCCAGGGTAATGACCAATCCGAAAAAGAGACCGGCGGTTGGAGATTTAGCGGGCGCGTCCGGATTAGGCACGATTCGAATACTAAACTTTTTGCGCGGGGTAGTGGAGAGGCCTCGGGGTTGATTGGTCTTAAGTTATTTGGTCTTCACTTTCGCACCGCAAGCCCAGACTGAACTCTAGTTTTCAAAAGGATTGTCATCTCGACCGGAGTCCGCGAGCCTTTGCGCGGCGTAGTGGAGAGACCTCGGAGTTGGTTGGTTCTGGCCTTCTCCCGCCGAAGCGCACTTATGTATATATATAGATAGAGACAACCTATGAAGAAGTCACTCTCTATCTTCCTCCTCATCTCCCTTACCAGCGCTGGCGCCCGGCCCAACGGCGGAATCACCGAAGCCTCCGTCCGCGCCCACATGCAAGCCCTCGCATCCGACGCCATGAAAGGCCGGGGCAGCGGCACTTCGGATGAGCTGACCGCCGCCCAGTATGTTTCCGCGCAACTCAAGAGCTATGGCATCGAGCCCGCCGGCGATCAGAACGGCGCACAGCGCGATTACATCGAAGCCGTGACCGTTCGCAGAACTACCCTCACGGCGCCGTATGTGATGACCTTCGCCGATCACCATGCTGCAAGAGTGCGGCCGCGAAGAACGCACCACCCGCGCAAGTCGCAGGCCACGCGCGAACCCAGTTTCATTTACGGCAAAGATTTCGTGGTCGATGAGGCGGCGCGATCCTCCATCACCGGTCCATTGCAGAAAGTAGATTCGGATTCCGCCGCGGCGAAGGTCCGCCCCGGCGACGTCGTGTTGCTCGTTCGCGCAGCCGAATCACCAAATAGTTCCGCGGTTCCCCAACCATCGCTGCGCGGACAAATTGCCGCACTCGCCCAGCGAGGCGCTGCGGCCGTCATGTTCGTCGAACCCGCCGACCGCAGAAAACGTTGGACGCCCAGCCGCGCCCGGCTCCCCACACTGTCTCCGCAGCTAGGCGGGCTCATCCCCGGCTCCACCGAACAATCGACGGTAAACGAAGCCTCCCCCACGTCCGCCCTGGTAGGGCTCACTGCACCAGCCGCGACCCAGATCGCCCGGCTCACCCAGGGAACGGTGGTGCACCTCGATGCTGCGGCCGCCCCGCCCTTAGAAGCAAGAACCTGGAACGCGCTGGGGATGATTCGCGGCTCCGACCCAACTCTTGGCGCAATCCTACTTTCCGCTCACATCGATCACCTGGGGATTGGCAAGCCCGTCAATGGAGACAACATCTACAACGGCGCCGACGACGACGCGTCCGGAGTCACCGCGGTTCTGGAACTCGCTCACAGCCTGGCCGCCGGTCCTACACCCAAACGCACCGTGCTCTTTGCGTTCTTCGGCAGCGAGGAGTTGGGCGGTTTCGGAGCCACATATTTTCGCGAGCGGCCGCCGGTTCCCCTCAACACCATCGCTGCCGACCTGGAATTTGAAATGATCGGCCGCGCCGATCCCGCTATCAAATCCTCAGATCTGTGGCTGACAGGTTACGACCGCTCGAACCTCGGCCCTGAACTCGCCGGTCACGGCGCGCATCTCGTTCCCGATCCGCATCTCGCAGAAAATTTCTTCATGCGCTCCGACAACTACACCCTGGCCCTGCGCGGAGTGGTCGCTCACACAATTTCCAGCTTCGGACTCCACAACGACTACCACCAGCCCAGCGACGACCTGGACCATATCGATTTCAAACACATGACTGAAGCCATCCAGTCGATGAGCCAGCCCATCGACTGGCTGGCTAACTCCACCTTCAAGCCCGCATGGAACCCGGGGCAGCAGCCTGGTGCGACGGATCGACATTAAGCAATGGTCCAGCTACGCTCGCGGCTTCTAAAGGGACGGTTTGGGTAGCGGTGCGAAAGTCAGAACCAACAAACCCCGAGGTCTCTCCACTACGCCGCGCAAAGGCTCGCGGACTCCGGTCGAGATGACAGTTTTTGGGGATGGAGACGTATTATATTGGTACGCGCAGCTTGGTTTCGGTTGCGCTACCGATGCTAGAGGCCGAAGTTTTTGATGGCCCAACGCATGATTCGGTGCGCGGAATTGCCGGGGGAATAGAGTATGCGATCTGGACGGCACGGAGTTCCCGATACAAGTTTTGTGGTCGTGCTGGTTTGCGCCCTGGGATTGGCGGGTTGCGCCGGATTCTTTAGCGACCGGCTTAGCACCCCGACGGGCACTTCGGGTTTGCTCTATACCGCGAACTTCAATGGCGGCGCGCAAGGCAGCATTTCTGAATTCACGATTGCGGTGACTACCGGCTTTCTGGGGACGGTCACGGGCTCACCCATCAGCACCGGGACGGGCACGGTTGCCCTGGCGCTTGATCCGGCGGGGAAATTTATTTTTGCGGTCAACCAGACTGGCGGCATCAGCGGATTTTCGGTTGACCATTCGGCGGGCACGCTGACCGCGCTTGCGGGCTCTCCTTTTCCCGGAGTTGCCGGGTCAACCCCGACTGACATCGTGGTCGATCCTAAGTCTCGATTCGTGTTCGTGGCTGCCAGTGGCTCGAACAGCG
>JBBSHD010000006.1:0-17817 GCA_038253455.1 Terriglobales bacterium
CTTATTCTCCACGGCATACTTCATCTGCGCGGATATGATCACGAGCGAGACCAGGGAAAAATGTTTCGCCGGGAGGAAAAACTGCGGCTGGCTTTGCGTCTTCCCACCGGCCTCATCGCCAGGAATTCCGCTGAATCACCGCTTCCGGCACGGCGAAAACGGCTGAAAACAAGGCTGCTATAGGTCCGGTTTCCCGCATCGAATAGAGAGCCTGAGCAACAGTGCGCAGGCATTATGATGATTCCCGCTAGAGCACTCTAACCTCGATGAATCTTCTTCTTTACCTGTTTCTCTTCCTCCTGCTGGCCCTGCTGACCTTGGTCAGTTATGTCGAACGCGTTTATACGGAGATGGGGAAGTTCCTCTCCCGCCAGTTTCAGGAGAACATCGACTCATTTGAGCTCCGGGTGGAGCCGGCGCTGCGCACCGGGCGCGAGTATGTCATTCAGGCAATTGCGGTGCTGGTGCAATCGATTACCGCCGCCATTGCGCTGCTGCTGGGCTATGCGATCTTCGCGCGAAACTGGGATGCAGCGTCGCTCGCCGAAATTTCGCTGACCATTGTCCTGGTGGTCCTGATCTTCAACCGGCTCCTGCCGTTTGTTCTTTTTTCGCGGACCAAAGGAGAATGGCTGGTGCCCCTCGTGCCGGTCCTGCGGGCGCTCATGTACCTCCTGTCACCTTTCACCTTACTGCTGAGTTTTTGTCTTTCGGTGGTGGCCCTGGCTGAGAAGGATGAACCCAAAGTGGCCGAGCACTCGTTCGAGGCGGTGGAGGCCCTGATCGAGGCCGGCCAGGATGAAGGCATCCTCGAAGAGAGCGATCGCGCGCTGATTCAATCGGTGGTGGAGTTCGGGTATAAGACGGTGCGCGAGGTCATGACGCCGCGGCCCAAAATTGTGGCCCTCCCCGCGACCGCCAACGTGGAACAATTTGTGGAGCTGACCAGTACGCGTCCTTATTCACGCGTCCCGGTTTATGAAGGCTCGATTGATCACGTCACCGGCATCGTGCTGGCGCACGACGTGTTTCAAATCCGCGATACCGAAGCCCGGACGATGACCCTGGAGCAGCTCAAGCGGCCGGCGTATTTTGTCCCTGAAACCAAGCTGGTGCAGGAGTTGATGCGTGAGATGCAGCGCGAAAACCAGCAACTGGCGATGGTGGTGGATGAATACGGCGGGCTCGTGGGACTGGTCACCATGGAAGACCTGGTGGAAGAAATCGTAGGCGACATCCGCGACGAGCATGACGCCAAATCGGACATCGTCAAGGAAAGTGAGCATTCCTACGTCGTTTCCGGGATTATGGAAGTCGATCGCCTGGAAGAACTCTTTGGCATACGCCCGGAGAGCCGCGAGGCCACGACCGTGGCCGGGTTACTCAGCGAATTGGTGGGGCATATTCCCAGCGCGGGCGAAGTCATCGAGCACGAGGGATTGCGGTTCGAAGTGCTGGAGTCATCTGACCGGCGGACCGAAAGACTGCGAGTGAGCGCCCGGCCACGGGCGATTCCGCGGGCGGTTGAAACCCAGGCGCCTAACAGCGGAAAAATCTGAAACATGTACCATGAGGAATGGCTTTTCGTTCCGGATTCGTTTCCATTGTTGGCCGCCCTAATGTCGGCAAATCCACGTTGCTCAATGCGCTGGTAGGGGAAAAGGTTTCGATCGTCACCTACAAGCCGCAGACCACGCGCAACCGCATCCAGGGTGTCGTCAACCAGGCTACCCGCAAGGGCAACCCGGGGGGCCAAATCATCCTGGTGGATACTCCAGGCATCCACCAACCCCAGGATTCACTCAGCCAGAACATGATGAGCGAAGTGCGCCAGGCCCTGGAAAGCCGCGACCTGATTTTGCTGATGGTGGACGCCAGCCGAAAGCTTGAGGAGCAGGACCAAGTTGTGCTCGAACTGGTGAAGAAGGCCGGGGGGCCGGTCTTCCTGATCTTGAACAAGGTCGATCGCGTGGCCAAGGAAAAACTGCTGCCCTTAATCGAGGAGTACAGCAAGCTGCACTCCTTCCAGGAAATTATTCCCATCTCGGCAAGCAAGAAACAAGGTCTTGAAATTCTCATCGATAAAGTGATCCACGCCCTGCCGGTGGGACCCCGATATTTCCCCAAGGACCAGCTCACCGACCAGCCGGAACGTTTCCTGGTATCAGAACTGATCCGCGAAAAGGTGTTGATGCTGACGGCGCAGGAGGTTCCGCACGCCGCCAGCGTGGTGGTGGAAAGCTTCGAAGAACGCCCGCAACTGGTGAAGATCACGGCATTGATCTATTGCGAGCGCGAAGGTCAAAAGGCGATTCTCATCGGCAACAAAGGGGAGAGCCTCAAGCGGATCGGCACCGCGGCGCGCCTCGAGATTGAAAAATTCCTGGGAAAGAAAGTGTTTCTGGAACTTCTGGTCAAGGTGAGCGCGGGGTGGCGGGACTCGCGGCAGTTCGTGGACGAGCTCGACTGGCGCAGGCAATTGGAGCAGCTTAGCACTCCCGGGGAGAACAAGCGCAGCCGGAAGTGAGCCGGCATTCGCCGGGAGAAGGCGTATGGCTTACTCTTTTACAGCGATTCCCAGGGTCTTCATCTTGCGGTAAAGGTGGCTGCGTTCGAGACCCAATACCTCTGCGGTGCGGGTGACGTTGCCGTGGTTTTCATCCAGCTTCTTCAGCACAAAATCCCGTTCATAAGCGGTGCGCGCCTGGTGCAGGGTGGAAACATCCGATGCCGGCTTGCGGACTCCATCGCGATAGACCAGGGGCGGCAAATGCTTGCGCTCGAATTTGGCCACCGTGGGATTCATGATGACCACGCGTTCGACCACGTTGCGAAGCTCCCTGACGTTGCCCGGCCAGGCATATTTCACCAGGGTGTCGATGGCATCGTCGGTTATTTCCTTGGGCCTGCGGCTGTAGGCGGTGGAGATTTCCTTGAGGAAATAGCGGGCCAGCACTGGAATATCTTCCGCGCGGTCGCGCAGCGGCGGCACGAAAAAAGGAATCACATTGAGGCGATAAAAAAGGTCTTCGCGAAAGTTGCCGCGGGATATTTCTTCTTCCAGGTCTTTATTGGTGGCGGCGATCACCCGCACGTCCACCTTCACCACGTCATCGCCGCCCACGGGGGTAAAGCTTTGCTCATCGAGCGACCGCAGCACCTTGGACTGGGTCTTGAGGCTCATGTCCCCGACCTCGTCCAGGAAGAGGGTGCCGCCATCCGCCTTGTGAAGCTTGCCCTGCTTGTCGTTGGTCGCGCCCGCAAACGAGCCTTTGCGATGGCCAAACAGCTCGCTCTCGATTAGATCTTCGGGAATGGCCGCGCAGTTGACCTCAACAAAAATATTGTCTTTACGCAGGCTTTGGTTGTGGATGGCCAGAGCCGCCAGTTCTTTTCCGGTGCCGGATTCTCCGTAGATGAGCACGCGGCCGTTGGTCGGCGCCATCATGGCAATCTGCTGGCGCAGGGCCTTCATGGGAATGCTTTGCCCTACGATCAGCCCACGCGATTCCAGTTGTTTCTTGAACTCACGATTTTCACGGCGAAGCTGGCGGGCGCTGATCGCGTTCTTGATCACGATCAGCAGTTTCTCCAGGGAGAGAGGTTTTTCGATAAAGTCGAAGGCCCCGAGCTTGGTCGCCCTTACCGCGGTCTCGATGGTCCCATGCCCGGAGATGATGATGACCTCGGGCGAGTCATCGAGCTCTTTTATCTTTTCGAGGGTCTCCAGACCGTCGATGCCGGGCATCCAGATGTCGAGCAACACGAGGTCGAAAGAGCGGCGCCGCAGCGTATCCAGACATTCCTTGCCGTTTTCGGCGGCGGCAACCTGGTACTTCTCGTCCTCCAGGACGCCCATGAGGGATTTCCGAATTTCAGGTTCGTCGTCGACGATGAGGATGTTCTGCATAGGCGTGAGGATCAGCTTACAACGCGGCGAGGTACGCGAACGCCGGAATGTCAGAAGACATAATCAGGAGACATCATCAGGACACTTCATCCGGAGACAACCGCGGGTTCCGTAACCGCGGCCACCGGGATTTCAAGGATAAACCGCGCGCCCACAGGGACGTTCTCTTCCACGCGAATCGTGCCTTTGTGCTCCTGGATAATCCGGCTCACGATGGCAAGGCCCAGCCCGGTGCCGCGCTGCTTGGTGGAAAAATAGGGAAGGAAAAGCTTCTCCTTCATCTCCGGGGTCACGCCGTGGCCGGTATCGGCAACCGCGATTTCGACGGTATCACGGGCCTCAAGGAAGGTGGCGGAGATATGGATTTCGCGCAGCCGCGAATCCTGCGTGGATTCGGCGGCATTATCGACGAGGTTGGCGAGAGCGCGTTTCAGGGCCTCAGGATCGGCCATGATCGGAGGCAGGGCAGAATCAAAGTGGGTTTGCACGGTAACGCCACCCAAACGGCCGGTAAACATGGCGAGAGTGCGTTCCACGATGACATGAATGTCAGTGGGACGAAGGTGCGAAGTGGGGAAGCGCGCCAGGGTCGAGAACTCATCCACCAGGGTGCGAACGGTTTCGACCGCACCGGCGATGGCGAGCGCGCAGGACTGAATCACCTCCAGAGACCGTTCGTCGGGAGGAGTGCGCAGATGCCGCTGAATTCTTTCGGCGGAGAGGGCGATGGGAGTTAACGGGTTCTTGATTTCGTGGGCCACCCTCTGCGCCACTTCGCGCCAGGCATTTTGTTTTTGTGCCTTGAGCAGATCGGTGAAATCTTCGAAGACGAGCACATATCCCATGCGCGCCGCGGGGCGGGACGCGCGTAATGCCGTAGCGCCGCCGGTATCATTCCGGCTGAATTGGGCGGCGTCCTTTGATCCCAGGGAAGAAGCGGTGACCGCGACCATCAAATGGCCAGCCGGGGCGAGGAATTCGAGCTGACTGGTCACCGAGCCCATGCGATCCGATTTTCGCAGCAGGTGTTCAATGCTCTTTACGGTTTCGGGCGCGAATAGACTATGGAGTGTGCTGCCGCCATAGACCTGGGACTGGGTGGGCAGGAACAAGCGCGTGAATGCCGGGTTGCTGTGGATCACCTGGCCTTTGGCGTCGAGCGAAAGCACGCCGGTGGGAATGCTTTCCAGAATGGTTTCAATCTGCCGGCGGCGCTCTTCGAGTGCGGTATTGGCGGAACCCAGTTGTTTTCCCGAGGCTTCTATCTGGCCGCGGCTGTTTTCAAGCTCGGCCGCCATCAGGTTGAATGAGGCCACCAGCTCGCCCAGTTCGTCCGACGCCGCGATCTGCACTCGATAATCGAATTCTCCCTGCGAGATCTTCTGGGTGGCTTCGGCGAGCGCGGCCACGGGACGGGTAACCAGTTTGGACAAAAACAACGATAGCCAGGTGGCTACCAGCAGCACCAGCCCGGTCAGGAGAAGCAATATCTGCATGTAGAGCCGGCGAAACCATTTGCGCTGCAAACTTGATTCTTCATAACGCTTGCGGCTGGCTTCGAGCTGGTTGATGGTGCTGGCTACTTCGCCGGGCAGGGGAACTCCGACAACCATTTTTCCGCCGGAGGACACCGCGGATTGCGCGATCAAATACTGTACGTCCTTGAAGATATGCAGGAAGGGTGGCTGCTCCGCCATCACCGGCCGCGCACGCAGAATCTCCGCCAGCTCATCGCCGGATATGGGAGCGTGGTAAATGGTTTTGACTTGTCCACCTTGAATGGCTGCGGTGAACCCGCCCTGGAGACTGGCTACGTGCAGGTCAAAAACGTCGGTCAACGGCGCAAAATCGCCGGTCTTGAACGCCGTGATGGTCTTGGGGAGCGTTGACAGCGTGCGCGCTTCCGCCAGCGCATTGGCGGCGACATAGGTGTGCAACAGGTCGGCGACGCGGCCCGCATCCTGCCGCAGTTCTTCGCCCGGACGGGAGAACCATTTATCGATGGAACGGTTCATCAGCGCGTAGGCAAAGAGATAGAGGAAGATTACCGGGACAAATGAAATGATCAACGCGCCCAGCACCATGCGGGTGCGGAATTTTGCGCCCAGCACCCCGCCGCGTCTTTCGACGTAGAGCTTGAACACGTTGCGCAAGAGCACGAAACTCAAAGCGATGAACAGCAGGAAGATCAGGATGGAAAGGCCGGCGAAGATTTCAGTCTGCAGGGCGCTCTCGGGCTGGAGGAAGGTGAGGTTGAACGAAACCTGGGAGACGATGACAACCAGCAGCAGGAGGATGCCGGCGCCGAGGAAGATCAGGAGCTTGCGGCGGCGTCGGGTGTTAAAGCGCGCGGAACCAGGGTTCGAGGAAGGCAGCACAGTCTCCGGGGGCGGAAAACCGCTTGAACTGTAGTGAATTATAAACTTGGCGGGCGCTGAGAAAACGCGATTGTTGAGTCGAGGGTGTGGCGGGGAGGGACCATCGGGTTAGCGGAGAGTTGGCGGAGGGCAGTGGTTCTTCCTCACCCCCGTGCAGCTGGGGATTGTCAGAAGACAATCGCTGCCGAGAGCTGCGACGATGCGGTCGTCAGGTTTACAGCAATCAATTCCCGTTCAAAGAAGATCGGATATGTTAGCGGATTTCTTTGACTGGGATTGGGCCACTGCGGCGTAGGTTACCTGGCCTCTGAAAGTGTTTACGCCTTCCCGTATGCCGTCGTCAGACTTGATGGCTTCGGCCGCGCCCAGCTTGGCCAGCTTCATCACGTACGGCAACGTGGCGTTGGTCAGCGCCAGGGTGGATGTGTGCGGAACTGCCGCGGGCATGTTGGTCACGCAATAGTGGACCACGTTATCGACTGTATAAGCGGGATCACTGTGGGTGGTGGGGCGAGCGGTCTCGATGCATCCACCCTGGTCGATGGCAACATCCACGATTACGGCGCCGGGCTTCATGCCCGCCACCATGGCGCGAGTGACCAGCTTGGGAGCAGCCGCGCCGGGGATCAATACTCCGCCAATCACGAGGTCGGCATGCGCGGTGGCCTTGCCGAGGTTGTACGAGTTGGATGCAAGGGTATGCACCCTGCCTCCGAAGATGTCGTCCAGGTCGCGCAGGCGGTTCAGGTTCAAGTCCACGATGGTAACGATCGCGCCCATGCCCAGGGCAATCTTGGCGGCATTGGTGCCCACGATTCCGCCACCGATAATGCAGACCTGGGCCGGAGGAACGCCGGGTACGCCTCCCAGGAGCACGCCGCGGCCTCCGCGCTCTTTTTCCAGATAGGTGGCGCCGACCTGCACGGACATGCGGCCCGCCACTTCCGACATGGGCGTGAGCAGCGGCAAGGTGTTCTGGCGGTCGCGGATCGTCTCATAAGCGATGCCGGTGACTTTGTTCTTCAGTAACTCCTCGGTGAGCTGGGGAAGCGGGGCGAGATGCAGGTAGGTGAAGAGGACAAGATTTTCGCGGAAGTGAGCAAATTCCTTTTCCACCGGCTCTTTAACTTTCACCACCATGTCGGCGCGCGACCAGACGTCATCCGCCGATGGCGATATCTCGGCGCCGGCCTGGACGTATTCGGAATCGGGCATCGAGGACTGGTTTCCGGCGTTGGTTTCCACGACCACCTTGTGGCCGGCATCCACCAGGGCCTTTACTCCGGCGGGCACGATGCCTACTCGCGTTTCATGATCTTTGACTTCTCGAGGAACTCCGATCAGCATGGGTCTCACCTTCAGTTAATTTTATAACGCTCGCCATTCCGGCGATCGCGCCAAAGCGTTTGGTTATGCAGTCCCCGAGGAAGTATCAATCTGCGCCCGTTGCAGGCGATCTGAGTAATCCACATAAATCGACTTCCACTGGGTATAGAAATCAATGGCGCCCAGGCCTCCCTCGCGATGGCCATTGCCCGTTGACTTGGAGCCTCCGAAAGGAAGATGGACCTCCGCGCCGATGGTGGGAGCGTTGATGTAGGTGATGCCGGCATCGAGATCGCGCATGGCGCGGAATGCGAGATTGACGTTTCTGGTGTACAGCGACGAAGAGAGGCCATAGGCGATGTCATTGGAATATTCGAGGGCCTGGTCGAAGCTGTCGCAGGGGATCAGCGACAAGACGGGCCCGAAAATTTCTTCCTGCGCGATTCGCATGCCGGGCGCCACATCGCCAAAGACCGTAGGCTCGAAGAACCATCCTCGGGATAGAGCGCCCGCCAGACGATTGCCGCCGCATAACAATTTCGCGCCCTCATCTTTGCCCAGCCCCACATATTTTGCCGACGTTTCGACCTGCTGCTGGTTGATCTGCGGTCCCATGTCAATATTTGCATCGAGCCCGTTGCCGACCCGCAGGCCTTTGACCCGTTGCAGAAGTTTTTCCTGCAGTTCTTTGTAAACCTGCTTGTGAACGATCACACGGCTGGCCGCCGTGCAGCGTTGTCCGGTGGTACCGAACGCTCCCCACAACACTCCTTCAACAGCCAGGTCGAGATTGGCGTCTTCGAGAATGAGAATAGCGTTCTTGCCGCCCATTTCCAGCGAGCACGGCTTGAAGGTCTGGGCGGCGGCCACTCCCACCAGGCGGCCCACTTCGCTCGAACCGGTGAAAGAAACGGCGCGGACGCCGGGATGATCGACGATGGGCGCGCCTGCCTCCGGTCCGAAGCCGGTTACGACGTTGACAACGCCGGGAGGGAGACCGGCTTCCACCAGCGTGTTGACCAGGTTGAAGGTGGAAAGCGGAGTGTCTTCGGCGGGCTTGATCACGCAGGTGTTGCCGCACACCAGTGCGGGCAGCAGCTTCCAGGAGGGAATTGCCATGGGAAAATTCCACGGCGCGATCATGCCGCACACTCCTATGGGCATGCGGGCGGCCATGGCAAATTTATTGGGCAACTCCGAAGGTACGGTCACGCCAAAGAGTCGGCGGCCTTCGCCGGCCATGTAAAACGCGGTGTCCACTGCCTCCTGAACGTCTCCGCGGGTCTCTTGCAGCACCTTGCCCATCTCGCGGGTCATATCACGGGCAAACTCTTCTTTGCGCGCCAGGAGCAATTCGCCGGCCTTGAAAATAATTTCCGCGCGCCGGGGCGCCGGGGTGACTCTCCATTCGGCGTAAGCTTTTTGCGCCGCGGCCACGGCGTCATCGATATCCGCCTTGGCCGACTGCTGAAATACGCCGACTACATCACTGGTATCCGCCGGGTTCAAATTTTCGAAGGTGGCGCCGGAGTGAGAATCCACCCACGCGCCGCCGATCAGATTCTTATAGGTTTTGGATTTGGTCATGCAGAAAAGACCCTCGCAACTGAGATCAATTAAATAGCGTCGATGTTGGATGCATTCATCGTACCTCAGCACCGGCCAGGGCGTCTGAAGTACGCGCGGCGCTCCAAAGGCATGATGCTTTTGGCGCCGGATGAAGTGGGAAAACGGCGGTTTTCGCCTCTGAAATTATGATAATCTGAAGGATAACAGCCTTATCTTTCAGAAAGTTCCCCCAACACTTGAAGCGTGCTAAGAAGCAGAGCAGTTTCAATCTCTCGTACATCACCGTCACTTACAGCAGTGTCGCTATTGCCTTGCTGTGCCTGCTAGGCCTGGGGTTACTGGTCACCTATTTTCTATTTCCCAACACGGCAGCCCAGGTGTCTTCATGGGTGCTGAACAAAACCGGCCACTCAACCAAGGTCAGCACCGACACCCGCACCCCCGGCCAGCAACAAGCCCATTTCACGAACATCGACGGCAGCGTGCGGGTGAAGAAAAATAACAGCAATACGTGGACTGTGGCCCGCTACGATTTGCCCCTGGAAAAAGGCGACGTGGTGCAGACCGAAGCCGAAGGCATCGCCAAAGTTGCGTTCACCGACGGCACCTATTACACGCTTAAACCAGACTCACTGATCGTGGTTGAGGAAAATTCGGCCAACGCCGCGGCGCAGACCCAGGTCGCGGTCATGGTCAGCACCGGCACGGTGGATCTGACCACATCCACATTCAGCGAAGGATCTAAATCCCGGGTGAACGTCGCCGGCGCCGTAGCCACACTTGGCCCGGACAGCGCCGCCCTGGTACACAATGACCCGGCCTCGGATCAGCACGATATCCTGGTGGAAAAAGGATCAGGGGAAGTGGTGCGCAACGGCGAAACCCTTCGCTTAGGGAACTTCGAGAAAGTCTCGTTTAAGGATGCGCCGCACTCGTTCGTGCGCAGCCGTGAGACCAGCCCGCCTTCGCTCATCAGCCCCAGCAACATGACCACGCTTTTTGCCACTACCGACAAGAAACCCATTGGCTTCGCGTGGATGCCGGTGGCGGAGGCGAAGGGCTACCTAGTCCGCGTCTCGCGCAATCCTTACTTCTCGTCACTGGTGGCGGACAAGCGAGTGTTCACGACCAACATGACGCTGCCGGCGATGCCCGACGGGCCTTATTACTGGTCGGTTCAATCCATCGATAAGAGTGGACGCCCTTCAATCGAAAGCGAGCGCAACCGGTTTACCATCGTCCCCAAGAGCGCGGGAGATTCCACGCTGCCGTTGAAACTGGAAGGTTTTATTCAGTATGGGCATATCATAGAAGTAAGAGGTACAACCGAGCCCCAGGCCAAGGTGATGGTGAACGGGGCGGAAGTGCCGGTGGTCAAGGAGAATGGGAGTTTTCAGTACTACACCCCGCCCTTGCCGAACGGGGAGAACGTGCTTACCATCACCGCGCAGAATGCGCGGGGAGGGGTAAACACGCAAACCAAGAAGATTGTGATTCAATAGAAGTCACCCTCGGTGACCCGGGAGGCACTTTCCCCGGCTTCTAAGTTGCCACTTTACAGCGCAGTTGGACGTAGTAACTTAATCAATAACTCTAAACAGGAGTAGTTTCGGACTTATACATGAGAGAAGCGTCTTAATATGTCATCGAACGGACAAAAGCCATCGGGCTTTCACAATCTGCGGTCACTGTTCAGCATGTTCTCGAGTGACCTTGCGATCGATCTGGGCACGGCCAATACCCTGGTGTATGCGAAGGGGAAGGGCATCGTGGTGAACGAGCCTTCCATCATCGCGGTGAACCGCAATACCAACGAAGTAGAGGCGGTCGGCAAAGAAGCCAAGGAAATGCTGGGGCGCACCCCGGGCAATATCGTGGCCATCAAGCCGATGAAAGACGGCGTGATCGCGGATTTCAAGCAGACGGAAAAGATGCTGAACTACTTCATCCAGAAGGCCCACAACCGCAAGATGCTGGTGCATCCACGCATCGTGATCGGCGTCCCTTCGGAGATCACGCAGGTGGAAAAGCGCGCGGTCATGGATTCGGCGTATCGCGCCAAGGCCAGCGAGGTCTTCCTGGTGGAGCAGGCGATGGTGGCGGCGATCGGCGCGGGACTGCCGATCACCGAGCCCAGCGGGAATATGGTGGTCGATATCGGAGGGGGCACCACTGATATCGCGGTGATCTCGCTGAGCGGCATCGTGTATTCACGTTCGGTGCGGATGGCGGGCAACCAGATGGACGAAGCCATCATGAACTATTTGAAGCGCAAATATAACCTGCTGATCGGCGAGCGCACCGCGGAGATGATCAAGACCGAGATCGGCTCGGCCTACACCCTGGAGAGGCCCCTGACCATGGAAGTGAAGGGCCGCAACCTGATCGAGGGCGTGCCCAAAACCATCACCGTAGACGATAGCGAGATCCGCGAAAGCCTCGGTGAATGCGTGGGCACCATCATGAACGCGATCCGGGTGGCTCTGGAACGCACGCCTCCTGAGCTGAGCGCCGACATCAGTGACCGCGGCATCGTGCTGACCGGCGGAGGCGCCCTGCTCCGAAACCTGGACAAGCGCATTCGCGAAGAAACCGGCCTGCCGGTGTCCATCGCCGACGATCCCCTGGCCAGCGTGGTTTTGGGGACCGGGAAAATGCTAAGCGACTTCAAATTGCTGCGGAAGATCTCGATCGAGTAAGCCGGCAATGGAAAATTTCTTCGGTCGCTACCGTAACCAGCTCGTCCTCGGGGTCCTGATGTTCACGCAAGTGATCGCGCTGGCGACCCAGGTGAAGAAGCCCGCGGATTCCGGCGCCGGTCCTTCAACCCGGCTGGTACGGTATTGGGCGGTGGCGAGCATCGCTCCCCTGGAAAAACTGTTGATGAATATCGGCCACGGAGCGCGGTCCTTCTGGTCGAGCTACGTCGATCTGCGGGGAGTGCATGATAAAAACCGCGAGCTCTCACGGCAAATCGACGACCTGCGTTTGCAACAATCGGAATTGGCGCAAGACGCGGGACAGGCGCACCGCCTGCAGACGCTCCTGGACTTCAAGCAGAAGACAATTTCGCGGACCGTGGCGGCGCAGGTCATCGGCTCCGGCGGAAACGACCAGTCGCACCTCATCATGATCGATAAAGGACGGGACCAGGGATTGAGCGAAGACATGCCGGTGATTTCTCCGGATGGCGTGATCGGCAAGCTGCTGCGAGTGTATGCCAGCACTTCGCAGGTGCTGGAGATCAACGACGCCTCCAGTGGAGTAGGCGCCATTCTGGAAAAGTCGCGATTGCAGGGAATCGCGAACGGCACATCATCGGGATCGATCGAGTTGCACTACATCATGGCGGATGAGCAGGTGTCACCAGGTGAGCAGATTTTGACCAGCGGGGGCGACCGGATTTTTCCCAAGGGATTGTTGATCGGAACGGTGGACCATGCGTCGGTGGGAAAGGACCGCGAAGCGTTTCTCGACATTCGAGTGAAGCCGGCAGTGGCGCTCAACAAGCTGGAGGAAGTGCTGGTGGTCACGAAGGTGGAAGAGGTTGTTCCCGAATCCGCCCCGCCGCTGCCAGTCGCCGACGGCGGCACCGAGACTCCGTCAACCGGAATTCGCGCCGCCGACATCCTGGCGCAGAGGCTGCCCAGCGCCCCGCCAGTGGCCCCTGAAAATGGTGCAAAGCACGGAGCCGCCGGTCTGAAAGCGAAAGTTCCCGGCAAGCATCCGGCCGCAGGCGCCAAAAAAGCTGAAGCGGCATCGCCGGCGAATGTTCCCCCCGATCGTCCGCAAACCTAACCAGTGCTGGTCGGCCATAAATCTCGCGAAGAATTTCAAGTCCATCGCCTCGGAGTGGTGGCCAGCGTAGCCCTTCCGCTGGTGGCGTTGTTTTTGCAGTCCTATATTCCGATCAAGTTTCCCTGGTTTTCCATATTCGATATTCCGCTGCTGGTCACGATTTTCTTCGCAGTCACCAGGCGCACGCAGTTGACCGGGATGCTGACCGGCTGTGTAATCGGCTTATTGCAGGACGGCCTCACCCAGCAACCGCTGGGGTTGAATGGAATCGCCAAAACCGTGATTGGCTATGCCGCGTCGTCGTTGGGCGTAAAGATTGACGTTGAAAACCCCGCATCACGCCTCTTGATGGGCGGCGGATTTTACCTGCTCCACCAGGCAGTCTATTTCGCGGTGGCCAAAGGCTTGATCAGGTTGCCGCTGGCATGGCCCAGTGTGGTGCACCTGACGATAGGGGCTGTGGCCAACGGGATGCTGGCGGTTTTTCTGTTCGCCTTTTTAGACCGCTTCAAGCGAAGAAAATAACCGGCCCGGCGCAGCGATTTTTGCCGCTGCCGGCGACCTCTTTCGCTATTGCAAGGGCGCGGCCGGCGGAGGACTATTGGCGGGCTAGCGTCACCCGGCTTCATCTTCGAGCGAATGGCGCGAAGGGAATTACAATTTAGTTACGAGTGCATTCCATGCTGGGCCGCGAAGACAAAATATCGCCGACCAAACTGACCCTGGTGCAGTATGCCACCGCTGTGATTTTTCTGGCCCTGGCATTCGGCCTGTGGAGGTTGCAGGTCTTTGAAAGCAGCCGTTATGGCTCGCTGGCGGTGCACAACCGTATCAGGGAAGTGGAAATCCTGGCGCCGCGGGGCAAGATCGTGGACCGCGAAGGCCGGGTGATGGTGGACAACTATCCTTCATTCAGCGCACTTTTCATTCGCACCCAGGCGCACGAAGTGCCCGAAGATATTCCCAAAATCGCCGCCGGTCTGAACATCGATGAAGATCAGATTCGCGAGCGCCTGCATAAATTCGCCAACGCTTCGCAGGTGGTGCTGAAAGACGACATTACACCCGCCGACCTGGCGTTTATCGAGGCCCACCGCAACGAGCTGCCTGAGCTCGATCACCTGATGGTGCACCGCCGGCTTTATCCACGCAACGGGTTTGCCGCGCACCTCATCGGCTATGTGGGCGAGGTCAGCGATGAGATGCTCAGCCAGCCGCAGTATGAGTTTTACAAGTCAGGCGACGTGGTCGGGCGCACGGGCGTCGAGCTTTATTACAACGACCTGTTAATGGGCAAGAATGGCAAGCGCCGCTCAGTGGTGAACAGCCGAGGCAAGGAAGTTGGCAGCACTCCGATGCCCGAAGAGCCGCTGGTTCCAGGAAAGCAACTGCGCCTGACCATCGATCTGGATATACAGATCGCCGCCGAACAGGCGCTGGAGGGCAAGAACGGATCGATCGTAGCCATGGATCCGCGCACCGGCGAAATCCTGGCGATGGTGAGCCGCCCGGCCTTCGATCCTAACGAGTTTGCCATCCACATTACGCGGGAACAATGGAAGAACCTGGTGACCGACGACGCCAAACCGCTGCTGAACAAGGCCATCCAGGCGCAACTCGCTCCCGGCTCGGTGTTCAAGATCATCATGGCGGTGGCGGGATTGCAGGAAGGGATCGCCCGTACCCTGCGCGTGAACTGCGGCGGGGGAAAGACATTTTACGGGCGCTTTTTTAGGTGCTGGATCGCGGCCCGCCATGGCTCCCACGGTGATGTGGGGATCAACAAGGCCATCTATCAATCCTGCGATTCGTTTTTTTATACCCTGGGCGAGCGCCTGGGAATCAGCAAGATCGCCCAATATGCGACCGCGCTGGGCATGGGACAAAAGACAGGCATTGATCTGCCCCAGGAAGCTTCGGGGGTGATGCCGTCGGAAGAATGGAAGATCCGCACGGCGCACGAGAAATGGTATGCAGGTGAAACCATTTCGGTAAGCATCGGCCAAGGCGCAGTGGCGACGACTCCCATCCAACTGGTTCGCGCGATCGGGGGCATTGCTTCCGGCGGTGTATTGCGCAGGCCTCATGTGGCCATGACCGAAGACCTGCCGGAGCGTTACCGAGATGCGTCGGGAGTGCCGGAGACGGTTACGGTCCCCATCGATCCGGTGAACTGGGACCTCATCACTACCGGGATGGCTGGGGTGGTGAGCCCGATGGGGACCGCGGCGGTGGCGAAGCTGCCGGGGATTGACTGGGCGGGAAAGACGGGAAGCGCGCAGGTCATCAGCAACACCTTGCGCAAGAAGCTGACCAGCTCCAAGTTCAAGGATAATGGGTGGTTTGTAGGGGTTTCACCCCATCGTAACCCTGAAATTGCGGTTTGCGTACTGGTAGAGCAGGGCGAACATGGTTCGCTGGCCGCGGAACTGGCCTCCCACGTGATCAAGAGTTACGTGCTCAAGCATCATCCCGTGGCCAAGGTGGCGGAGACCGTGGTTTCCTCTAATACCGGCGCAGGCCCGGCGACGCACAGTGTGGTCAACACCGGCACTACCAGGGCGCCGCATTTGCAGCGCAAGCCGGCGTATGGCGCCGTCGCCCAGGGGCCCGAGCTTGCGCCCTCGGTGCAGAAACGCCCGTGAGCCGCTTTCTTTCATTTCGCGATTTTGACTGGACCCTGCTGGGGTTCGTGCTGGCCATCTGCGCCCTGGGCGTCAGCGAGATTTATAGCGCGACCTTTGCCACCAAGTTTGCGGGGTCTCACATCTGGCAGATTTACTGGATCATTGGCGGGCTGATAGCGATGTTTCTCATCGGATTGATTGACTACCAGATACTGCTCGATAACGTGCACTGGATGTGGATTGCGTCGATCTTTTCGCTGCTGGTAGTGGCCGTGTTCGGCGTCAAGATCATGGGAGCCCGGCGCTGGCTCAGCTTGCCTGGCGGACACAACTTTCAACCCTCGGAGTGGATCAAGCTTGTCCTTATCCTGGCAATGGCCAAGTATTTCAGCGATCTGGAGAAGAACGACCTCTCCATCTCCGATATTGCCAAAGCCGCCGCCATTGTCGTGATCCCCATGTTACTGGTGCTGCGCCAGCCTGACCTGGGTACTGCCCTTACCTTTGCGCCCATCCTGGTGATGGCGTTATTTTTTGGGGGAATCCGTTTTCGTCACGCTGCCATCATCGTGCTACTGGTGGGCCTGGCGTTGATTCCCATCTGGAAGTTTGGCCTCAAGCCATACCAGAAAGCTCGGCTGTCAAGCTTTAGTGATCCCGAAGTCGATCCGCGAGGGACGGGGTACCAGATACAGCAGTCACTGATCGCCGTGGGCTCGGGCGGCATCTGGGGCAAGGGCGCCACCAAGGGCACGCAGACCCAGGGGATGTTCCTGCCGGTGCCGCACCGGGATTTCGTCTTCGCCGCGTTCAGCGAAGAACACGGTTTCGTCGGCGCTATGGTCTTGCTGCTGCTATACTTTATGGTGTTGATGCGTTTGATTCAGAATGCTCAGACAGCCCCGGACCGCGCCGGCGCATTTGTGATTATGGGCGTGGTAGCGGTTTTACTTTTTCACATTCTGGTCAACGTGGGGATGGTGGTGGGCTTCATGCCCGTAACCGGCATACCCTTACCGCTCATGAGTTCCGGCGGCTCTTCGATTCTGTTCATGTTTCTGGCGTTAGGCATCGTGATGAATATTCGCATGCGGCGCTTTGTGAACTAGAGATTGAAGGCCGTCAGTGAAAACTGAAGTGCCTCCGCCGGAAAGCGGACTAGTAAAATTACGTAGTGCCCTCACGAAACAGGGCAAACCCGGCCAACCAATGAGGGGCCGGACAGGATTGGCAGTAAACAAGGGTGGGTAACGACCCCGCCGGTTGAGCTCGAAGAGGTTTTGGGGCTTGAGAAATCCGGCAGAGTGGTCACACTCCTTCGCCAGTCGCAACGGGTGGTCAGATTTTTAAGTCCTTCCCAGGTCGAAGATACCGGCGGCAGCGCCAGGGCTTCTCCCATGTTGCATGCACGACTGAGCTACGCAATCCTTCCTTCACGGTCTCAAAATCAGATTTCTTGACTAGCAGACCACTGTCCCTCGCTGAGTTCTGCCGGTAACGCCTGCCACTCAATAGTGGCGGCGCCCGGAGAAAGAATGTCAAAAGAACTATTTATTTCATCCACCCCGCACGAAACCAAGCTCGCTATTGTTGAAGACGACCTGCTCTCAGAAGTTTATTTTGAGCGCGAAAATGAGTACACCCTCGCCGGCTCCATTTACAAAGGCCGGGTTACCCGCGTGCTGCCGGGAATGCAGTCGGCCTTCGTCGATGTAGGCCTCGAACGCGACGCCTTCCTGTACGTCACCGATTTCCTGGAAGAAACCGAGGACCACGAGGAATTTGACCGGGTGGTGAGCCTGGCGCAGGCGGCGGCTAATAAAAATTATGAAGCGGAGCCCGCGTCGGGTGGCTTCCGGCGAGCACCTGAAGGCGATTCTGCGCCGGAAGAGGCGGGCGTCGATCCCGCAGCCCAGTTTCAGGCCGCCGCTTCGGGAAATGGACCAGCGGCGGGTTTTGGCGCCCACGGCGTGCTGAATGCGGCCGGGGAAGACGAAGAAGAAGATGCGGGCGGAGATGGCCGCGTGCAGCAGGACGAGAAATCCTCTGAGGGCGGAACCAAGCGCTGGAGAGGTCGCCGGGGAAGACGCGGCCGCGGCGGACGGGAACAGAACGGCCCCGGGGGACGTCCTGCGGGCAACGACGTTTCGGCAGCCGAGCGTTCGGGAGCCAGCGGACATGTTAGCGATGAAAAGTTTGAGAAGCAGCC
>JBBSHD010000007.1:0-17596 GCA_038253455.1 Terriglobales bacterium
GATCAATCGCCACGATCCCCACCGTTTCTTCCTGCTTGCGGTAGTAATGCGCCAGTTGATCGACCAGCGTACTTTTGCCCGAACCAGGCGAGCCGGTAAGGCCGATCACGCTGGCGTGGCCGCTGTGCGGGAAAAGCGCCTGCAATAATTCAGTGGACTCCGGGACCCGGTCCTCGATCGAAGAGATGGCGCGCGCCAGCGCTCTCACGTCTCCCTTGCGGATTCGTTCGACCCAGCTTTGCAACGCAGTGGATGGAAGGGTTTCGTTCATCCCTCTGGCGCGAGCCACGGACCTCAATCTCCCAGAATTTGCCGGGCGATCACCATGCGCTGGATCTCGCTGGTGCCTTCTCCGATGGTGCAGAGCTTGCAATCGCGGTAAAATTTTTCCGCGGGATAATCCTTGATGAAACCGTAGCCGCCATGGATCTGCACCGACTCGTTGGCGCAACGGACCGCGACCTCGCTGGCAAACAGCTTGGCCATCGAAGATTGCAGCGTCGTTTTCTTGCCTGCATCCTTGCGGCTCGCGGCTTGATTGGTGAGCAGCCGCGCCGCTTCGATTTCGGTAGCCATATCAGCCAGCTTCCACTGGATCGCCTGAAATTCAGCAATCGATTTGCCGAACTGCTTGCGCTCCTTGGAATACTTCAACGCCGCTTCGTATGCGCCTTGCGCGATACCCAGAGACAAAGCCGCAATCGAGATGCGCCCGCCGTCAAGGATGCGCATGGCATCGATGAAGCCGGCGCCTTCTTTGCCCAGCAGGCTCGCTGCCGGCAATTCACAATCTTCGAAGATCAACTCGGCCGTGTCCGACGCCCGCAATCCCAGCTTGTTTTCCTTTTTGCCGGGACGAAATCCCTTGCTGTCTTTCTCCACGATAAATGCCGAGAGACCGTGGGTCTTCGCCGTCTTGTCCGTCACTGCCAGCACCACCACCACGTCAGAGTAGTGGCCGTTGGTGCAGAAGGTCTTGGTCCCGTTGAGCACCCATCCCTTGCCCCGTCGCGTCGCCGTCATTCGCGCGCTTCCGGCATCGGACCCGGCGCTGGGTTCGGTCAGCCCCCAGGCCCCGATAAATTCTCCCGATGCCAGCTTCGGAATGTATTTCCGCTTTTGCTCTTCATTGCCGGCCAGAAAAATATGGTTGCTGCACAGGGAATTGTGCGCGGCCACGATGATTCCCACCGAGCCATCCACGCGCGACAACTCTTCCACGGCAATCACATACTCGACGTATCCCAGGCCCGAACCGCCATACTCGGTGGGGAAAATCGTGCCCATGATTCCCATCTTGCCTAGTTCCTTGATGGTGGCCAGGGGAAACTCGCTGGCTTCGTCCCACTTCATTACATTGGGCAAAATTTCACGCTCGGCGAATTCGCGCACCGACTTGCGCAAATCCTCCTGCTCATCGCTGAATTCGAAATCCAAAAATCCTCCGTGGGAGCGGTCAAGCCTGGGAAGAGTCTTACTTTGCGGCTCGGACCGGTTTTACGCCTGAAATCTGATTATACAGAGGCAGTCCTGGCCCAACTTCCCGCCTTATTAACCGCGAGGGTTCAACGTGCGGCGATGATGACCGGTCATTTCCCCGGAGGACTTACGGTCCTAATGCAGTTGCTGAGCGATTTTACCGGCCGCCCGCAACGCTCTGCGGCATCCGCCTTCAGGAACGTCGAGATGGGTCACCATGCGCACGGTGGTGGGACCAATGCCGCTGGCCAAAACGTTTGATCCTGAAAGCTTCTGGGTAAATTCCGCGGAATTCATGCCCAGCCCGCTGATATCGAAGATGACGATATTGGTCTTCACTTTTTGCGGATCGATTTTGATTCCTGGAATTTGCGCGAGGCCCTCGGCCAGCATGCGGGCGTTGTCGTGATCCTGTTGCAGCCGCTGCGGCATTTTTTGCAGCGCGATCAAACCCGCTGCGGCCAGGATGCCAGCCTGCCGCATCCCTCCGCCCAGGGCCTTGCGATAGATGCGCGCCTGGTCGATGAATTCCGGGCTTCCCACCAGCATCGAGCCCACCGGGGCGCCCAGTCCCTTGGAAAGACAGAACATTACCGAATCGAATCCCCGGGTGATCTCAGCCACGGGCCTGCCCAGCGCGGTGGCGGCGTTAAAAATTCGGGCGCCATCCAGATGGACAGGAAGCCCCGCATCGTGCGCGCCAGCGCAAATCTCTTCCACAAGTTCCGTGGGCAAGACCGTACCTCCCGCCATATTGTGCGTATTTTCCAGCACCACCAGGCCGGTCGTAGCGCGGTAATAGATTCGCGGCGCAATCATTGGCGCAAGCTGCCGCCAGCTCACGATGCCGTCCTCCCCGCGCACTGTGCGCGGGACACATCCGGAGAACGACGCCATCATCGCCATCTCCCAGTTATAGATATGGGCGCGCTCCTCACAAATCACTTCCTGGCCGTGATGGGTATGGATTTTGATTGCGATCTGGTTTCCCATGGTACCGGTGGGCACGAAAATCGCGGCCTTGCGGCCAAATACATCCGCGGCCACCTGCTCCAGGCGGTTGATGGTTGGGTCTTCTCCATACACGTCGTCCCCAACCTCGGCTTCCGCCATGGCCCTGCGCATCTCCGCGGTGGGCTTGGTGACGGTATCGCTTCTAAGATCAATCATGGGAGGAGGATCGCCCGAGTTCTCGTCCACCGCCTCCCTCTTCGTTTCCACCGGGGTGACCACGTCCAGGACTTTCGTTTTTCCGCGACGCACCGCCAATTGCTTACCTCCTGCTTTCAATGCCATCGATCTCCGCGCCCTGAATCTTAAAGAATTCACCATCGAATAGCGAGGCGGGCCGCGACGTAATCTGCGTTCTATGTCAGGAAACTTTGAAACACCTCGTTCGACAGCAAACGCCCCGCATTGGTAAGCCGCAGCACCCTGGCGCCGCGCCGTTCGATCAGGCCTTTTGATTCCAATTCCGCCAATCGCTGTGGGTAGCCGGGTTTCACCGCCTGCTGGTCAGAGAGTTTTGCCAGGTCAACACCTTCATTCATGCGCAAACCCAGGAACATCTCTTCTTCGAAGGCCATCAACGGCGTCACCACGGTGCGGACTAGATCATGTCCGGCCAAATATTCAGTGAGCGAATCGGTGACCGCAAAGCGAACGTCAACCGCCGCTGGTCCCGGCCCGCCTAGTCGCGCGCGCAGCATGGAATGAGCATCCACTCCGAAACCCATGTAGGGCAGCCGCTTCCAGTACTTCAGGTTATGTTTCGACACAAATCCCGGCCTGGCGAAATTGGATATCTCATATTGCTGCAGGCCTGCCGCTTCCAACCGTTCGACTGCCCACAGATAAAAATCGGCGATCAAGTCGTCATCGGGAACGTGGTGGGCGTGGTAGCGCGCGCCCCCCGCCAGCAGTTCGGCGCCGAGCCGCGATTCATCATCGACCTCCAACATGTAAAGGCTCAGATGGGGAACGCCGGTTTGAATTGCCTCTTCCACTGACTCCTTCCAGCTCGCGAGATGCTGGCGGGGCAGTCCGGCGATCAAATCCACATTGATGTTAGAAAGTCCGCTGGCCCGCAGCCGCCGGATGTCGTCATGCACCGCGCTGCGGCCATGCACCCGTCCAACTGCCCTGGCTTCATCGTCGATGAATGATTGCACTCCCAGGCTGACCCGATTGACGCCGCAACCGGCAAAGGTCAGAAGCAGCTCATCACTGATCAGGGCGGGCGCGCATTCCACCGTCACCTCCGCCCCGGCGGTTACGGTGAATCGGTTGCGCACGCTGTGCATGATTCGTTCGATTTCATGAGGCGGCAGCAGGTTGGGGGTCCCCCCACCCCAGAAAACCGTATCGACGGTCTGTTCGAATTGCGCGCCCATGTCCCTTGCGATCTCCGCCGACCGCATAATGTCGGCGCACAGGCGGTCGACATACACGGTCATCATCGAGGCCGAAAACACGCCGGAAGCGAAATTACAGTAACTGCATTTGGTTTTGCAGAATGGAATCGAAATGTAGATGCCCAGCGACATAACGTGAACCGCGCAGCCAAATGATGTAATCATAGTAGGTATGGCACGACGAGTTGTAATTACCGGAATGGGAGTGGTCAGCCCCAATGGGATCGGCAAGGAAGCGTTTTGCCGCGCCATCCTGGGCGGGCAGAGCGGTGTTGCGCGCATCTCGCGATTCGATCCCAGCGAGTTGCCGGTGCAGATTGCCGGCGAGGTGAGCGGCTTCGACGAGCTCGCTTGGATGACCGCCCACGAGCGCAAGCATGTATCCCGGGTGGTGCCGCTGGCCATTGCCGCGTCACACGAGGCGCTGGCGGACGCCGGCATTGATCCCCAGAAGCTGTCTTTGGAAAAAAAGCGTGAAATCGGTGTGGTGCTGGGCTCGGGGGGCGGCGCGCAGGAATTCAGCGAAGAACAATATCGCCTTTATTTTTCCGGCCAGATCAAGCATGTCAGCCTCTACAGCATTCCCAGCGGGACCATGGGCACGCTCTCCAGCGAGATCAGCATGCGATTCGGTCTGCGCGGCATGAGCCACGTCATCACCACTGGATGCACCAGCTCCACTGATGCCCTGGGATATGCAATGCGCCAGATTCAATGCGGCGCCCAGCCGGTGATGCTCGCCGGGGGGGCCGATGCTCCAATCTCTCCGGGCATCATGCGCGGGTTCGCATTGATGAAGATCATGACTCCTTCCTGGAATGACGAACCGGCACGCGCGTCGCGGCCCTTTTCCGCCGATCGCGATGGCTTTGTGGTTGCCGAGGGCGCATGGATGTTCATTCTCGAAGACTACGAGCATGCCCGGGCGCGCGGCGCCGCTATCTATGCGGAAGTAGCCGGCTATGGCTCAACCTGCGAAGCGTTTCACCGCGTGCGTCTTGAAGAGTGCGGCGAGGAACCGGCGCGCGCCATCTCTGTCGCCATCGCCGAAGCCGGTATTTCGCCGCAGCAGGTGGGATACGTCAATCTTCATGGCACCTCCACGCAATTGAACGACCGCATCGAAACCCGGGCGTTGAAGCTTGCGCTGGGCGCCCACGCCGCCACCATTCCCATGTCGTCGCTGAAGTCTCAGATCGGTCATCCCCAGGGCGCATGCGGGGCCGCCGGAGTGGCCGCCACCCTGGTGGCCATGAAACACGGAATCGTGCCGCCCACCATTAACCTCGAGGTTTCTGACCCCGAGTGCGACCTCGACTACGTGCCCGAGGCCGGACGCGCCGTTGATATCGATAGCGCGGTTTGCAATTGCATTGCCTTTGGATCGAAAAATTCTGCTTTGCTGCTGCGGAAGATCGCCTGAGCGTGCGATTTCGCTCGCACCCTTCCCCGGGCTCATCCGTCTATAATTAAAGCAGCCCCGCTCGCCGGGCGCTCACCTTTTTCATGGCCCAGGAAGAAGAGATCCTCGGTAAAGCCTACGACAGCCGCCTGATGAAGCGGCTGCTCGGTTACATGCGGCCCTATCGCTGGCAGGTGGTGCTGGTCATGATCGCCATTTTCTTCTAGGCGGCCGCCGACGTTGCCGGCCCTTATTTCACCAGGGTGGCAGTCGATAAGTACCTGGCGCCGGCCCGCGGACAGGCCTCCCGAAGCTGGCTCGACCCGTTCTTAAGCTCGCGGCCGCTGGCCGGAATCGCCCAGATCGCCGCCCTCTATGTGGCAGCGCTGCTGCTGAGCTTTGGCCTGGAGTTTCTCGAAACCTACGTGATGCAGTGGGTCGGGCAGAAAACCACCTTCGATCTGCGCCGCGAAATCTTCAGCCACCTGCAGGCCATGCACATCGGCTTTTATGACAAGAATCCTGTAGGCCGGCTGGTGACCCGGGTCCCCAGCGATGTGGACGCGCTCAACGAGATGTTCACCGCCGGCGTCGTCTCCATCTTCGAGGACATCTTCGTCCTTTCCGGCATCGTGGTCATCATGCTGCGGATGAAATGGTGGCTGGCGCTGATCACCTTTTCGGTGCTTCCCCTCATCTTTATGGCCACCATGGTCTTTCGCAAGAAAGTCCGTGATTCCTACCGCCGCATACGCACCGCTGTCGCGCGCATCAACGCCGCCTTGCAGGAACACATCAGCGGAATCGTGGTGCTGCAGCTCTTTAACGGCGAGCAACGGGCCTATAACCGCTTTGTGGAGATCAACGAAATCCACATGGAAGCGTTCAAAGACGCCATCATGGCCCATGCGGTTTACTACCCGGTGGTGGAAGTCTTTTCCGCCATGGCGGTGGCCGCGGTGCTGTGGTTCGGCGGCAACCAGGTGCTGCGAGGCGCGGTGAGCCTGGGCATCCTGGTGGCTTTCATTCAGTACGCCCAGCGTTTCTTTCGCCCCATCCAGGACTTGAGCGAAAAATACAACATCCTGCAATCAGCCATGGCTTCGAGCGAACGTATCTTCAAGCTCCTGGACACCAGGGCGGAAGTCGTTTCTCCC
This sequence comes from Terriglobales bacterium, assembly GCA_038253455.1. GTDB lineage: Bacteria > Acidobacteriota > Terriglobia > Terriglobales > Acidobacteriaceae > JBBQWT01. Next base: position 6,453 of record JBBSHD010000007.1, read on the forward strand.
GAGTCTCCGCGGCGCTCCGATGGGCCCGGCCGCATCGAATTCGATCATGTCTGGTTTGCTTACCGCGCCATGCCCGCCGGAGAAACCGTTTCGCCTGAGCTTTCCGGCAATGACATGGATTGGGTGCTGCGCGACGTCTCGTTCGTCATTGAGCCCGGCGAAACCATCGCCATCGTGGGCCACACCGGCGCCGGGAAGACCACCATCATCTCCCTGCTGGTGCGGTTCTACGACGTGCAGCGCGGCGCCATCCGGTTGGACGGGGTGGATATCAGGGAGCTTGCCATCCCCGACCTGCGCCGCCGTTTTGGCATGGTCTTGCAGGACCCGTTTCTTTTCTCCGGCACCATCGAACAGAATATTCGCCTGGGTTCCTCCTGGATCACTGACGAAGGCCTGGAGCGTGCTGCCGCCGAGGTCAACATCGCCGATTTTATCCGCACCCTGCCCGGCGGCTTTCAGGAAGAGGTTCGCGAACGCGGCAGCACCCTTTCCACCGGGCAGAAGCAGCTCATCTCATTTGCCCGCGCGCTGGCGCATGATCCCCGCGTCCTCATTCTCGATGAAGCCACATCCAGCGTTGACACTGAAACTGAAGTGAAGGTGCGCGAGGCCCTCTCCCGCATGGTGGCCGGCAGGACCTCGGTGATCATCGCCCACCGTCTCTCCACCATTCAGAACGCCGACAAGATCATGGTGATGCACAAAGGCAAGCTGCAGGAAATCGGTTCGCACCAGCAGTTGCTGCTGCAGCGCGGCATCTACTGGAAGCTCTACCAGTTGCAATATAAAGACCAGGAAAACCTTTCGCCCGCCGGAAACGGCGAACTCGCTGGCCTGGGGGTCGGAGTGGCAGCCCGGGAATGAAAATCTCCACCGCAAGAGTTTTTCGCTGCTTTGGGGTTATTACCAGCGTGCCCTCCCTCTCTGCCAGGTTTTTCCAGTCTTGGATCTGGATTTTCGCGGCTACGGTCATCTCTGCATTCGCCTCGCCCCTCCCTCCCTCGGCTCAACCGTCAATCCAGCCTGCTCAGCGAGTATCTCTGCGTGCAGATCCTCTGCCTCGGTTGGCGTTCCTTCCCATCGCCAAGCCGGTTCCGCCGCCGGTTAAAAAGCAGCTTCATCCTCCCGAGCTGACCGGTGATCTGCCTCGTGAAGTGGAAATGCTGCAGATCGTCAGGCAATTTGCGCCGGTCATCTACCATCGCGTCGCCGGAACTACTGACGAGCATCGCTTCGATTTCCCTACTCACTTCGATTTCGACGGCGACTGGCTCGGCAACAATAACTGGAAGAACGCGGCCGATCCTAAATTCAAGCTGCGCAGCTACGTTTATTACTCGGTGATCGAAAGCGAGCACTACTATTTTCTGCACTACGCCCTGTATCATCCCCGCGACTGGTCGCTGGTGCAGAAGGATTACTCCGACATCCTCACGTCGATCCAGCAGAAATATAAAGACATTCTCACCGGCGGGCTGCGCCGGGAAATCGAGTTTAACCATGAGAATGACCTCGAAGGCGTTCTGGAGATCGTCGATAAGAACGCCCTGGGCGGGCCCGCCGTCATCGCCATTGAAACCGTGGCCCACGATTACATGGTGCGGGCCGTGGGCGCCGGTGCCACCCGCCTGATCATCACTTCGGGCAAGGCCCGGCAGGAACTCACTCTCGAAAAAGGGCATCCCGTTCTGTACGTGGAGTCGCAGAAACACGGAATCCATCCCTGGGATGGTCAAATCTCGCTTCCCGATGATCCCCTGATCGTCTTTCGTGAAGGGGAGCCGGTGGAATATTCTGCGCACACCTCTGGCACCGCTACGTACGGCCTATTGCCGATTTACCGGACCTTCTGGCAGCATGCGTTGCAGACTCGCGAACCCAACGGGACATTTGGTACAGTATCCGACTTCGCCGACCGGTTCTGCGCTCTCGCCGGCGCTCGTCGGCCGGCCTGCGACATGGGCAGCATCGGCGGCCACTTTCGCGGCGACGTCATGCGGCCCAACAGCGCTGCCGCTCCCTGGGACTGGATTGATAAGGACGACCCGCGCCTGCCCCGGGGCTCATGGTTCTTCGATCCCCTTTATGTGCTCAAGCTTCATTTCGGCCAGTTCGATTTTCAAGACAATTACCTCTATAACCCCTACGTCGGCATCGTGGGCGCCCCTGCGGCGCCGCCTTCCCTCCTACCCGCGACCGGCCGCTGATGTCCATTCTCATTTCCGCGGGCGAAGCTTCGGGAGAATACTACGGCGCCCAGTTGGTCGAGGCCCTGAAGAAAGACCATCCCGAATGGAAGTGCTTTGGCCTGGGTGGGGACGAGATGCGCGCCGCCGGCTGTGAGCTGGTGATCGAATCCCGCGATGTTGCAGTCGTTGGGTTGGTGGAAGTGTTGCGGCATCTTCCGCGCATCCGCCAAAATTTCCAGCGCCTGGTGCAGGCTGCTCTAGAACGCCGCCCCGCTGCCGCTGTGCTTATCGATTTCCCGGAATTTAATTTTCGTCTGGCGCGGGCCTTGCATCGCATGGGAATTCCGGTGATCTATTTTGTCAGCCCGCAACTGTGGGCGTGGCGTCCCGGCCGGATCCAGCTCGTGCACAAGTATGTTGACAAGATGCTGGTGATATTTCCTTTTGAAGAAGAGTTTTACCGGCAGCGCGGGGTCGATGCTGATTTTGTCGGGCATCCCCTCGCAGATGCCGTGCCGGCGGCCGCACCCAGGGAATCATTCGCCATGAAAAATGGCCTCGACACGTCCAAACATTGGATTGCGCTGCTCCCCGGAAGCCGAAAAAAAGAGGTGCTGCTGAATCTTCCTGCATTGCTTGGGGCGGCGCGCCTGCTGGGAGATGATTATCAATTTCTCGTGCCCGTGGCTTCCACCCTGGACCGCGAGTGGCTCCGCGCCCAGATTACGTACCTGCTGACGGCTACGCCGCCCGTATCCATCACGTTGCTCGACGATGCATGGCAGGCGCTTCTGCAATCGCGCGCCGCCGTGGTCGCCAGCGGAACCGCGACCGTCCAGGCTGCTCTCGCCGGTACCCCGTTCGTCATGGTGTACCGGGTGGCAAGACTCACCTGGATATTGGGAAGACGGCTGGTGGACGTTCCCTTCTTTGCCATGGTGAACCTGATTGCCGGTAAACCGGTGGTGCCCGAACTGGTGCAGGGTAACTTCAGCCCGAGCAAGGTCCAGGAAAGTCTCGCAGAGCTCATCGACGATGGCCCTCGGCGAAGCCGGATGCTTGAGGAACTCGCCGGGGTGCGCGACCAGTTGCGCGTCTCCGGATATGCCGCGGTCGAAACCCCCGCGCAGCGGGCCGCTAAAATCATTTCATCGGTTCTCGCCGGGGGTGGCCACCAGCGCACCTGATTCGTTTTCGGAGGATCAAAGTCGCCTGCGTTTTTAACGGTTTGGGCGCATCTTTTGCTCCGGGCGCTTCATCGAATAACAGTCGACCCTGGAGTCCTACTTATGCATGTGCGAAGATCGCTGCGCCTCCCCGCCATTACCCTGTGCTTGTCATTTTTTCTGTTATCTACTGTCGTCGCCGGTTTTGCGGTCGAAAAGCCCCGCATCCGCGTCGATGACTATGAGATCAACGCCGAGCTGTTTCCCACGACGCACAAGCTCACCGCACATGCGGTGATCCGGTTTACCGCCTTGGACGATATCAACGTCGCCGTATTCGAGTTGCATAACGGCCTGCGCCCCACTCGCGTGGTTGACGCCGCCGGCCATGCCCTTTCGGTCGAGCGCGTAACTCAGGATTCATCGGTGCGTATCGCCCTACCCGGCGGTCTCAGCAAGAATGTTTCCACCAGCCTGACCTTCGACTACGAAGGCGTGCTCGCCAGTGCCGACGACAGCCCGGTCGAGGGACTGAAACTCGCCTATATCGGCCCTGAAACGTCTTACCTTCTCTATGCAGGGCGCTGGTTTCCCCTCGCCGGTTACGGGGTAAACCGTTTCACATCCACCATCAACGTCACGGTGCCCGCGGGAATGAAGGTGATCGGCAGCGGGCGTGTTCAATCCTCCGGCACGCACCCCTCCGGCGGCAAGGTTACTTATACCTTTAACTCCCGCAAGCCCAGCTTCCCAGGAACGATCATTGCCGGCAAATTTGAGGAAAAGACCACTGGCTCCAACGTTCATGTTTTCCTGAAGCCTAACCACAAGCAATTGGCGGCTGCCTACGCTGAAACCGCTGAAAAGGAATTCGTTTACTTCAGCTCGCTGTATGGCCAGCCTCCTTCTCCACTGCTGTACGTGGTCGAGCTGCCTGATGACACCGTGCCCTCCGCATGGGCCCCCGAGATTGCCGCCATCGCATCCCGCGGCGTAACCGAGAAGACAAACTACCGTCTGCTGGCCAACGCAATCGCCCATCAGTGGTGGGGAGTTTCCGTCAGTCCCGCGACTCGTGACGATTATTGGCTGCAAGAAGGCGCCGCGCGTTATTCCGAAGTGCGCTACGTGGAAAACGCGGCGGGCTCAGCCGGCTTCGAAGAGGCCACCAAGGATATGTCAGTCGGCGCCCTCGCCTACGACACCATTCCTCTTTCCAGCGCCGGCAAGCTCGATCCTTTTTCTTCAGAGTTTCAGTCGTTGACCACCGACAAGGGAGGCATGATTTTTCACATGCTGCGCTGGGTTGTCGGCGACCCCGCTTTCAACAAAACCATGCTGGAATTTGCCGCTAAGTTTGCAGGTAAACCAGCTTCTGCCAGAGATTTACGAGCAGTAGCTGAAGCCAACCATCAAGAACCTCTAACCGCCTTTTTCACCCAATGGCTCGATGGCACCGGCGCCCCCGAATTCCACGACAAATACAGCGTGTACCGCGTGGCCAAGGGCTTCCGCGTAGTGGGCGAAATCTCCCAGGACCTCGACCTGTTCAAGATGCCGCTGCAGCTCCGCATCGACACCGACGGCAAGTCCGAATTGCAGCGTATTGACGTCGTCGGCACCCATTCCCCTTACGCGGTTGAAACCTTTGGCAAGCCGCGACGCATTATCCTCGATCCCAATAGTTGGGTCCTGAAAATGAGCCCGGATATCAAGGTCCGCATCGCCATACTGCGCGGCCAGCAGTTAATGGCGCAGGGCGATTTTAACGAAGCCCTGAAAGAGTTCCAAAAAAGCCTCGACAGCAATAAGAACAGTTCCCTGGCCCACTACCGCATAGCGGAAGTGTTCCTGCTTCAAAAGAATTACCAGGCCGCCGCCAACGCCTACCGTGAAGCCATTAGTGGCGACGGAGAACCCCGCTGGACCGAAGTGTGGGGACACATCCAGCTAGGCAAAATATTCGACCTCACCGGCCAGCGCGACCGTGCCGTAGCCGAATACAGGCAAGCCCTGCAAACCAACGACAACACCCAGGGCGCCCAGGAAGAAGCCAGAAAGTACCTGTCAACTCCCTATTCAAAAGACACCTCCAAGGACCCCAGCACCACTTAAGAAAGCGACATGCTGCCGGCGAGCTAATCAAGCCGGGGAACTTAGCGTTTATCTAGTCTATTGTTTTGCTCTTCCGGCAAGAACTAAAGAAGTTGCATGAATGAATGCAGATGAGCGAATCCACTTTGTGAATTGTCATCCTGGAGCGAGCTTTTGCCTCTTGTTTGAGCGAAGTATCTCGCGTTTTCTTTTGCTTTAAAGACTCGTTTCAGAATTTCTCACGCTCGCGCGGAGAGCTCCCTATAAAATCGCAACCCGCTTAGTTGCTTCGCCTCCACCCCGGAAAGCCCCTTCTCCAGGACCATCACCTGAAACGTTTCACCCATCCCCTCAGGCGCAATTAGGTGCTTCAACTGCAACCCCATCTTGGCGCGTTCCTGCGGGAGTGTGGCATGTTGAAACACGCTGGCAAACTCATCAGCCTCGCCAATTCCCAATAGAAACTGCGCCTGCGTGACCAGCCCCCGCAGATGCATACCTGCCGCGGCCTGCAACGCGGTGAAGTTGACGTGACTGGTAATGTCCTGCTCGCCGGGCAGATCGTACGGCGATTCCGACAGCGTATGCCTCCGCGAGCACACCAGGCTCCCGCGATGCCTTCCCCGCAGTTGCTCTTCGCGTAGATAGCCATAATCAATCACCACCAGGAACCCGGACTGCATCGCAGCCGCAATATCTTTGATCCGGTGCTGGGCGGCCAACCCCGCCTCCAGCCTCTCCCCGGCCTCAGGCAGCACGCTGAATCGGTCAAGATATTGCAGGGCCGCGCTCGATGCCGGAACAATCACCTCGTTGAAGCGTGGCTCAGACCCGATCTCTTCGCGGATTTCCACCCTGACCTCGCCTTCAGGCGTAACCAGTTGGACCGGTAAGGCATCGAAAAATTCATTGCAGAACACGATGGATGGATTCTCCAATACGAAATCAAGGCTCGCTCGAACCTGCGCCTTGCCGCGGGATACATGTTCCGCCAACCGCTCCCCAAGCTTGATCCTCAGCGTCGTGGAGACTTCCACCAGCGAATAGCGCACCGCCCCATAGAACGCGGGATAATGGGCTGCCAGCCAATCCAGTACGTCGCGCGCGAAAAGCCCGCGGCCCGGCCCCAATTCCACAATCTCAAACGGTTGCGGCGAGCCCATCACCCGCCACATTTCCTCAAACTGCATTGCCAGAAGCCGTCCAAACACCGCGTGAACGTCGCTGGAGGTATAAAAATCTCCATCTTTGCCGAATTTTTCCTCCGGCCGCTGGTAATAGCCCAGCTCCGGCTCATAGAGACACATTTCCATGTAGCGGGAAAACGGGATCGGCCCGCACCGTCGTATTTCTTCCGAAATTCGCTGGCGCAGCATCTCTCCCGCATTACGCACCGGGAAGGTCCCGGCTCTGCGGAGTGCGCACGAACATCTCGATCAGGTAGTCATGCAGGCAATCGAAGAGCTGGCGCTGAAACGTCCACTCAAATTGCGGATGATCGAGGTCGCGCGGATGCATTTCGAAGTAATAGGTGTGCACTTTGACGTTGGGATCGGCAAAGTTGATGATCACTTCCACGGCGTCGGCTTTGCGCCGCGCCGAAAATACCAGCAGCGGATGATCGTAGAGCTTGAGCTGCTCCAGCACCAGTTGCAATCGCCGCTCGCCGGCTTCCATCTCTCAATCTTACCCGAGTGGCTTCTTGCCTCGACGATCTCTATTCGTAACGCAGAGCTTCGATGGGATCGAGATTGGCCGCGCGAATCGCGGGTAGCATGCCGCTCACAATACCCACAAAGGCGAGAATCAAGGTGGCGGCCAGCAATGTCGATTGATCAATGATTAGCCGGATGTCCGCCGCCTCCGCATTTTTTTCAAACGCGCTGAACAGCGTGAGCGGGCCCACCGCCGCGGAGAGCAAGTATGCCATCATCACACCTGCTATGCCGCCCACTAGCGTAATGGCCATGGCTTCCGACAGAAACTGGAACAGAATATGCCGTTTACGCGCGCCCAGCGCCTTTTGTACCCCGATTTCCCGGGTGCGCTGTTGCACTGAGACCAGCATGATGTTCATCAAGCCGATGCCGCCGATTCCCAGGGTTAGCGTCCCGATGAAGGCCAGCAGGATTTTCAAGCCGGTGGTGATGATGGAAAATTCCGCGATGTCGTTGGCCAGGTCGGCCACAAACATGGCGCGGTGGTCGGCGATCTGAAAGTTGTGCCGCGCCGCCATGCACTTGCGGATAGCGGCCACTACTTTCTCATGCGCGTTACCTTCATAGTCGAGCATGATGCCGTTGAGATAGCGAGTGTCCGTCAGGTTTCCCATCACACTTAACGGAATCAGGATGGAGTTGTTCGCTCCGCCCTGGTCGCCGCCGCCGTCATTTACTTTGTGCTCGAGCACACCCACCACCTGGAAAGTCAGGCCATCGATGCGGATGTTTTCGCCCACCGCCGGCTGGCTTGAAAAGAGCTTGTCCTTTACGTTGTCGCCGATGACCGCCACGCGGCTCTGGGCGATCTCGTCTTCGTCATTGAAAGGCCGCCCGCTGCCTACTTTCATATTGCGGATACGCTGAAAGACCGTATGCACGCCTTCGACGCCAAATTGTCCGCTGCGGGTGTCGCGCTGTACGTTCGCGCGTTTATCCACCACCGCCGAAATGCCTTTTACGAAGGGGACCTCGGATGCGATGGCTTCCACGTCGTCCTTGGTGAACCGCACCTCGGTTCCCGCTTTTGTCCCACCCGCCTGCAACGACGTTCGTCCGGGGAAGACCATGATTAGGTTCGATCCGAAACCGCGAAATACGTAAAAAATTGCGCGCTCGAAACCGGCGCCGTAGGCCAGCAGGATCACCACCGTGGCGATGCCCCACGCCATCCCCAGCATGGTCAGGAGCGAACGCCGCCGGTTATGCATCAACGCTTCGTAGGATTGGCCCCACAGGTCGCGAATCATTGATTTCTATTCCTTTCGCAAGGCTTCGACCGGTTCCATCCGCGAGGCCTTGATCGCCGGATACATTCCGGCGAAGATGCCGGCCAGCGCCAGCAGTGTGATTGCCGCCGCTGCTGATTGCGGGACTAATCGCGGGGTGTCGAAACCCGGCGGCTGCGGCAACATTCCCAGCAGCGCCATAAAGCCCGAAGCCGCTGCCAGGCCGAGCAACCCGCTCAAGCCGGTAAGGAACGCGCCTTCCATCAGGAATTGCGAACGGATGTTGGTGTTGGTGGCGCCCAGCGCCTTGCGCAGGCCGATCTCCTGGGTGCGCTCGGTGACCGAAACTAGCATGATGTTGACGATGCCGATGGCGCCGAGCAGCAGGGTCACAACCCCCACCCCGCCCAGGAACCAGTCCATGGTGTCGAAAATCTTGCCTACCATGCGCTCTTCTTCGACGCTGTCCTGTTCTTCAAACGCGTCTTTAATCGCAGGATCAAAATCGTGATTGCGCGCGATGATGTGATGGACTTCGCTGCGCGCCTGCTCATCGAACTGCGCCGACACCGGTTGCCAGTTTAAAAAGGAAATCGCATCCGGAGCCATGTTCTCGCCCTTCATGGGAAACGATTCCCGCATAGCGCTCAGCGGTATGAATGCCCGTATGTTGGTGCCGTTGTTCTCTTCGCGCCCGATTTTTTCCAGCACCCCGATGACCTCGAAGCGCGTTCCATTGAGCAGGATGGAGTTTCCCAGAGCCGGCCTGCCGGGAAACATATTCTTGCGCATCTCAAAGCCCAGAATGGCGACGCGGCGCACCTGGGCCTCGTCCTCGTCATTCAACCAGCGCCCCTGGATGAGCGGGATCGTGCGGATTTGGTTGTACGCCGGCGCCACTCCGAACACTTCGCCGTTGGTGTTGTTGAAGTCGCTGCTGGCGCGGATGTCCAGGCGGTTCAGCACCGGCGAGATGTTGCCCACCAGCTTGGCCTCATCCTTGATCGCCTGGTAATCGTGCATGGTAAGCCGATACTGGCGAGAGGAATTGGAACTGCCCACCACCGCCGGCACCCGGCCGCCAAAAGTCCAGACGATGTTGGTGCCCATGGTTTTTAGTTGGCGGTGCTGGCCGGAGCGAAACCCTTCTCCCAATCCCACCAGCAGCAGCAGCGAGCCCACTCCCCAGGCGATGCCAAACATGGTGAGAAATGCGCGAAGCTTTTGCGCCCACAGAGTTTGCAGGGTCTGCACGGCAATGTCGGTGAACATGCGCATGGGGGTCACACCGTGATACGCAAGGGGCAGAGCAATAGTTCAGAGCTTGCGGTTGCCAGACTGGAGGTTCGGTGGGTTAGACGGGTGGGGGACGGTCTTGGTAAGCCGGAATTCGTGCGCCGAGGTTTCACCAGCGCAGCATGAAATAGGCGCCCACTTCCCTGGACTGATGGTTTAACGCGAGAGCCGGTGCTTCTTGACCAAGTGGCGAAACGACCGGTAAGACATCTGCAGAAGTTCGGCGGCGCGGGTCTGCCGTCCCGCGGATTGCTGCAAGGCGGATTCAATCAGCTTGCGTTCCACATCCGCCACCGCTTTTTCCATGTTCATGCCCTGGGGGGGCACGGAAAAACCGTTGAGATAAGCGCCATCGTGAAAACTGTTCGCCGGCGCTTCGATGCGGCGGCGTTCCAGCCACTCGATGACCAGGTCTTCGGCCGAGGACATCGCCACCGCCCTCTCAATCGTGTTTTCCAGTTGCCTGACGTTTCCCGGCCATTCGTAATCGACCAGGGTCTGCATGGCAGCGGGCGAAATCTTTTTGCGCTCTTTGCCCACCGCCACCGTCAGCCGTTCCAGAAAATAGTTGGCCAGCATCGGAATGTCGTCGCTGCGCAGCCGCAAAGCCGGCACTTCCAAGGGAATTACGCTAATGCGATAGTAGAGGTCTTCTCTGAAGCTGTGGTCCGCCACCATCTTCTCCGGGTCGCGGTTAGTGGCGGCGATCACCCGCACGTCCACATCGATCTCGGTGCTGCCGCCCACCGGGCGCACCTTTCGTTCCTGCAGCGCGCGCAACAATTTCACCTGCATGGTAAGCGTCATCTCCCCGATTTCATCCAGGAACAGCGTGCCGCCGTGGGCAAATTCAAACAGGCCGCGCTTGGTTTCATTGGCGCCGGTGAACGCGCCTTTTACATAGCCGAACATTTCGCTTTCCAGCAGCGCTTCAGGAAACGCTCCACAGTTAACGCACACGAAGGGCTCCGCCGAACGCGGCGAACACACGTGGATCCCCCGCGCCACCAGCTCCTTGCCGGTGCCGCTCTCGCCGTGAATCAACACCGTGCTGGTCGTCGGCGCGATCTTGCGAATGGTCTGTTTCAGCTTCTCCATCATGGGGCTGACGCCAATGATGTTGTCCAGGGAATTACGGGACGCGGCGTCTCGCTTCAGCGCGAAGTTCTGCCGCTTCAGCTTGCTGATCTCCGTGGCTCTGCCCACCGCCACCTTGACCTCTTCCAGCAGCCCCGGGCCTTTTTGAATGTAGTCGAACGCTCCTGCCTTCACCGCCTGCACCGCCGCCTCGTAATCCTCATTTCCCGTGATCAGCACCACCGCCGATTCCGGGGAGGTTTGCCGTGAATGGCGCAGCACTTCGAGCCCGCTGATGCGAGGCATGCGGATGTCGGTGATCACCACCTCGTAGGCGGTGGTATCGATCTTCTTGATCGCGGTTTCGCCGGA